>JAQCND010000373.1 GCA_028274765.1 Bradymonadaceae bacterium | reverse complement strand
TTCCGATCCTCGCCCCCCCGACGACTTATGCAGGCCTTGATTCCCGCCGCCGGACGTGGCACGCGACTCGGTTCGCTCACCGACGATCGCCCCAAACCCCTCGTTGACATCGCTGGCCAGCCGTTGATCGGACGGATTCTGGAGGGGATCGCCCGGGTGGGCATCGACGAAGCCGTGATCGTGGTGGGATATCAACGCGACCGACTCGTCGAGGCGCTCGGGACTCAGTATGGTGGGGTCTCGTTGACGTACGTGGTCCAGAAGGAGCAACTCGGCCTGGCACACGCCCACGAGTGTGCTGCCGACGCCATCGATGGTCCTTTCCTTTCGATCAACGGCGACAATCTTCTCCCGGATTGTGCGCTCCGTCGCATGATGGCACTCCGTGACGAGATGGGCGCCGACGTAACGACTTTGACCGAGCGCGTCTCCCGAGAGGAAGCGCGTCGTACGGCGGTTCTCGAACTCGATGAAGCGGAACGAGTCGTCGGGCTGGTCGAGAAGCCCGACGATCCCCCCTCGACGCTCGTGCCTCTCGGGGGATATACGCTTCCGCCGGCGATATTCGAGGCGTGTCGCCAGATCGAGCCGAGCAACCGAGGCGAATACGAACTGCCCGATGCCATCGAATGGCTCGTCGATCGTGGGGGCGCGATAGCTGTCGAGCCGTTCGAAGGCACTCGGTTCAACATCAACACGCCCGACGACCTCGCCGCTGCCGAGTCTCACGTCGAACAACTCCATGCCGAATGATGGTGACGTCGTCATCCATTCCTCGAACACATCACATCCAAGGGGGTGTGCATCAACACTTCCCACAACCCTGTTGACACGGGTAGAGGTGGTGCTTATAAAACTGACCGTAGCAGCGGATTGAGTATCTGGTCCCTTTTCTTCACGAGGCCACTCGTTTTCGATCGTCGATCGACTCGAGCTGCTATGTCGTCCAGACCTTCGACCTTCCCCCAGCCCATTCATTGAGCAATACGTGCGATCCGAGTGTGAGTCGACCCAGAGGGACGACAGCTTGTGTCCCCCCCTCCACTCCCTGACACCATCCCCTTCTGACAACCGCGCATTTGATGTCCATTCGACCGTCATCCACGGCGGGGGATTTGTCGAGATCGCATCCGAGGCCGGTACGAGGTCGGACCCGGGACGCCACTGAATGTTCCGATGATCCTCGGTCCCTCGGTCTCGAGTGAGACCGGGG
The DNA here is from genome assembly GCA_028274765.1 of Bradymonadaceae bacterium. GTDB lineage: Bacteria > Myxococcota_A > Bradymonadia > Bradymonadales > Bradymonadaceae > CAJXPB01. The sequence continues at coordinate 36,518 of JAQCND010000373.1, read as the reverse complement.
CCATTCCAGGCATCCGGCGTCGCCCCCCGTGAAGAGAGGCCAAAGCGATGAGAACTGGCCGCGGGGAAGCACGGTTCACTTTGTCCGTTCGTCGCATCTGGCGACTCGATCTCGTCTGATACATCTCGCGCGGTCGGTCCCCTTTTGGAGCGATGGATATCACATCATTGGATCTTTCCACTTTCGCATACGTTCTTCGAGCCACACCACGAGGAGTCTCTTATGAACATGAGTGAACTGAAAGAAAAGGAGATGGGGGAACTCACCGACATGGCCCAAGAGGCCGGGATCGACGACCCCGCCAACATGCGCAAACAGGAGCTCATCTTCAGTCTACTGAAGGCCAAAACCGAGGAGGATGGCGACATTTACGGCGAGGGTGTCCTCGAAGTCCTCCCGGACGGGTTCGGGTTCCTCCGCGCTCCGGACTACAACTACCTCCCCGGGCCGGACGACATCTACGTCTCGCCGAGCCAGATCCGGCGATTCAACCTCCACACCGGGGATACGGTCAGCGGCCAGATCCGTCCGCCGAAGGACGACGAGCGATACTTCGCCCTGCTGAAAGTCGAAGAGATCAACGGCGAGGATCCCGAAAAGAGTCAGGACAAGATCCTGTTCGAGAACCTCACGCCGCTGTATCCGATGGAAAAACTCCACCTGGAGTGTGAATCGGACAACTACACGCTTCGGATTCTCGATCTGCTGACCCCCATCGGCAAAGGCCAGCGCGGACTGATCGTCTCCCCACCTCGAGCGGGTAAGACGGTGATGCTCCAGAACATCGCCAACGCCGTCACCGAAAACCACGACGAGACGAGCCTCATCGTGCTGCTGATCGACGAGCGGCCGGAGGAGGTGACGGACATGGAGCGGACCGTCGACGGCGAGGTCATCTCCTCGACCTTCGACGAACCGGCGGATCGCCACGTCCAGGTCGCCGAGATGGTCATCGACAAGGCCAAGCGACTCGTCGAACACGATCGCGACGTCGTCATCCTGCTCGACTCGATTACGCGCCTGGCGCGAGCCTACAATACCGTCGTGCCGCCATCGGGAAAAATTCTCTCCGGTGGTGTCGACTCCAACGCGCTCCACAAGCCCAAGAGCTTCTTCGGAGCCGCGCGCAACATCGAGGGTGGCGGAAGTCTGACGATCGTCGCGACGGCGCTGATCGACACCGGCAGCCGCATGGACGAAGTCATCTTCGAAGAGTTCAAAGGAACGGGTAACTGCGAGATTCACCTCAACCGCAAACTGATGGAGAAGCGCATCTTTCCCTGTCTCGACATCCAGAAGTCGGGCACGCGAAAGGAAGAGTTGCTTTTGACCGAAAACGAGCTCAACCGCGTCTGGGTGCTCCGCCAGCTTCTCCATCCGTTGAACGTCGTCGACTCGATGGAGTTCCTCCTCGACAAAATGGGACAGACCGAAAACAACGAGGAATTCCTGGCTTCGATGAACAACAACTGAGCCAGCGCGTTCGAGACAACAGTTGGTCTCTGCCTCGAAGCGTCTCCCGGGCTCGTTGAGAGCTCGCCGAGGCGCTTCGAGATGCGAAACCGGAGCGATGTTCCGGTTGTCGAACTTCCTCCGCGGGTGTCCGAGTATGTTCGAACAGCTCGACGAAGTCGAAGATCGATATCGCGAACTGGAGGCACGCCTCGCCGACCCCGAATTGACGGAGTCGCCCGATGAGTATCAAGAGGTGGCTCAGGAGCACGCCCACCTCAAGGAGATTGTCGAGGCGTACTCGCGCTACCAGGAGGTCGAAGAAGAGATCGAGGAGAACAAACTCCTGCGCGAGGACGACGATCCCGATATCCAGGCGATGGCCGAACGGGAGCTCGAGACGCTCGAACGCGAACACGCGTTGCTCGAGGAGAGACTTCGGGAGTTGATCATCCCAGACGATCCGATGGACGACAAAGACATTCTCCTCGAGATCCGCGCGGGAACGGGCGGCGAAGAAGCCGCGCTTTTCGCCGCCGATCTCTTTCGGATGTACAGTCGATACGCCGAGGACCACGGGTGGGATATCGACATCGTCGACTCGAACACCACCGGCAAGGGAGGATTCAAGGAGATCATTGCGATCGTCGAGGGCGACGACGTCTACAGCCGACTCAAACACGAGGCGGGCGTCCATCGCGTACAACGCGTCCCCGATACGGAGAGTGGAGGCCGCATCCACACCTCGGCCGTGACGGTCGCCGTGCTCCCCGAGGCCGAGGACGTCGAGGTAAAAATCGATCCGTCGGACCTCGATATCGAGAGCTTCCGGTCGAGCGGGCCCGGTGGTCAGCACGCCAACGTCACCGATTCGGCGATTCGGATCGAACACCTCCCAACCGGGACGGTCGTGACCTGTCAGGACGAAAAGAGCCAGCACCAGAACAAGGCCAAGGCCATGCGAGTCCTCAAGACTCGCCTGCTGGAGGCCAAGCGAGAGGAACAACGCCAGTCTCGTGAAGCGGACCGCCGCGAGCAGGTCGGAAGTGGCGACCGTTCGGAGCGCATCCGCACCTACAACTTTCCGCAGAACCGGATCACCGATCATCGCATCGACCACACGACCCACCAGTTCGAGGCCATCCTCGACGGCGATGTCGATCGGCTGATCGAACCCCTCCAGACGCATTTCGAGGCCCAGAAGCTCAAGGACATCGAGTCGGGCGAGCTCACGCCCTGGTGACCGAGGGCAGGGGAAGCTCACCTGCGCGTCCGAGTCGTTACGTATCTAGAGAGCCTCCTTGGCCGCGGACTCGACTCGGACGAGCCGGCCACTCTTTCGTCTGGGCGAGTTCAATCCTCGCGGGACAACTCGGCTCGAAGTACCGCCCGTAGCGTTCCGTCGCGGATCAGCTCGGTCGCCCGTTCGATGTCCGGCTGGAGCACGCGGTCGGCCTCGAGAAACTCGACATCCTCGCGAAGCACCTCCCGTGCGACCGACGTGCCCCGTCCGAGTTCGAATCCCTCCCGGAGATCGAGCGCCTGAGCGGCGATCATGTACTCGATCCCCAGAATGGATTCGACGTTCTCCAGGGCGCGAAGTGCGTGCAATCCGGCGTGCATGCCCATCGAGACGTGATCCTCCATGTTGGCGCTGGTGGGAATGGAGTCGACACTCGCCGGGAACGCCTGCGACTTGTTCTCCGAGACTAGGGCGGCTGCGACGTACTGGGGAATCATCATGCCGGAGTTGAGGCCGGGGTCGTCGACTAAAAACGGGGGTAATCCCTCCGAGAAGTACTTGTCGGTTAGCTTGGCACATCGCCGCTCGGCGATGTTGCCGAGCTCGGCGATGGCGTTTTTGAGATAGTCGAGTGCCAGTGCGATCGGCTGGCCGTGGAAGTTCCCCCCGGAGAGGATATCTCCGGCCTCGTCCCCGCCGTTCGAGGGAAACACGATGGGATTGTCCGTCACGGCGTTGGCCTCGGTCTCGAGCACGTCGACGACATGCTGGAGGGCATCCCGGCTCGCCCCGTGAACCTGGGGCATGCAACGCAGGCAGTAGGAGTCCTGGACGTACTCGACCTTCCCCTCGACCTCGCCCTCGTCGGCTCCGGCGAGTTCGCTCCCCTCGAGCATGCGACGCAGACGAGCCGCACTTCGGCTCTGTCCATCGTGATCGCGAAGCTCGTGGATGCGCGGATCGAGAGCGGCCCTGCGTCCGGCGACGGCCTCCAGACTCATCGCACCGATAGCATCCGCACAATCCAGTGCGTCGCGGAGGCGAAGGGCCGCAACGATACCCAGGGCCGTCTGGCCCTGCGTGCCATTCAACAATGCCAGTCCCTCTTTGTACGTCAGGCGTATCGGCTCGAGTCCGGCCCGGGTCATGCCCTCGTCGCCGTCGAGTTTCTCCCCTTCGAAGTAGACCTCTCCCTCTCCGATGATCGGAAGGCACATGTGAGCGAGGGGGCAGAGATCGCCGCTCGCGCCGACGCTGCCCTGTTCCGGAACCACCGGATGGACGTTGCGATCGAGCATGTCGGCCAGCAACTCGAGCGTCTCGACCCGAATCCCGGAATGCCCTCGGGCGAGATTGGTCAGTCGGAGCAGCATCATCGTGCGGATGACCTCGACGGGCAGAGGATCGCCCACGCCCGAGGCATGACTGGCGATCAGATGTTCTTGGAGTTTACCAGCGTCCTCTGGCTCGATGACCTGATTGCGATTGGCCCCGAATCCCGTCGTGACGCCGTAGATGGCTTCCCCACTCCGGGCTCGTTTGCGCACGTATTCGGCGGCGTGCCGGACTTGTTCGCGCACTTCCGGGCCGAGTTCGACCTGCTCGCCGTTGAGGACGACGCGTTCGATGTCCTCGAGTTCGATGGGATCTCCGCCAATCGTGATCATACCGGTACGCTTGGGGTGTCGAGTTCTCACGTTCAGTGTGCGCATGTCATACATCAACTTCGATACCGAATAGACTAATCGACGTCGCCATGCCGGACAAGGTCAGAGCGCCGCGATGCGGAGGGAGTCGCGGGGGCGATCGCTGATAGGGATATCGCGGTAGCGTTCGCGGATGGAGCCGTGCGGGGGCGTCGAGACGAGCGTCGAGCGGTCGAACCTCGAGCTCGAGTGCATCGGCGGTCGCGCCCCGGCTGTTGCACGCCCCCCCGGGCCGTGCTAGATCGATCGGCGCGACCCCATGTGTGGTGATTCCAAGATGTCCGAGTGAGCGTTGTTTTGAGACTTTCCGATCGGTGAGATACGCCATGTCCGAACACGTCTACATCAACCAAATCGACGAGGAGCACGTCGGAGATACCATCACCATCAAGGGATGGCTCTACAACTTCCGCTCGAGCGGAAGCATCCACTTTCTCGAGCTGCGCGACGGCTCCGGCTTCATGCAGGGCGTCATGCTCGAGGACGACGTCGACGACGAGCTCTTCGAGCAGGTCGAACACCTCCACTACGAGACGAGCATCATCGTCGAGGGCCGAGTCAAGGAGGACGAGCGCGCCCCGTACATCAACTACGAGCTCGACCTCGAGGACCTCGAGGTCGTCAACGAGCCGACCGAGGAATACCCCGTCAGCCACAAGGAGCACGGGGTGGCCTTCCTGATGGACAATCGGCACCTCTGGATGCGCAAGCCCAAGCAGATGGCGATTGCGCGCGTCCGACACGAGACCATCCGTGCGATCCGGGGCTTCTTCGACGATCGCAACTTCACGATGGTCGATGCACCGATCTTCACGTCCTCGTCGGTCGAGGGCACGACGACCCTGTTCGAGGTCGACTACTTCGGCGACGATGCTTACCTGTCGCAGTCGGGCCAGCTCTACATGGAGGCGGCGGCGATGGCCTTCGGTAAGGCCTACTGTTTCGGGCCGACGTTTCGGGCTGAAAAATCCGATACGCGACGCCACCTGACCGAATTCTGGATGGTCGAGCCCGAGGTCGCGTTCATGGAGCACGACGAAAACATGGACCTGGCCGAGGCGTTCGTCGCTCACATCGTCGATCACGTCCTCGAGCACTGTCAGACGGAACTCGGCATCCTCGAGCGCGATACGGAACGGCTCGAGGCCATCACGCCGCCCTTCCCGAGGCTCACCTACGACGAGGCCGTCGATCTCCTCCAAGATCACGACAGCGACATCGAACACGGCGAGGATTTCGGTGGACGCGACGAAACGATCTTGACCGAGCAGTTCGATAAGCCGGTGCTGGTCGAGAAATTTCCCGCCGATATCAAGCCGTTCTACATGCGGCACGATCCGGACGACCCCGACAAGGCGCTCTGCGTCGACATGCTCGCGCCGGAGGGATACGGCGAAATCATCGGAGGGGGCGAGCGCGAACGGGATCTCGAGACGGTCCAATCTCGCCTCGACGACGAGGGCCTCGATCCGGAACCCTACGAGTGGTATCTCGACCTCCGGCGATTTGGCTCGGTGCCCCACTCCGGATTCGGACTCGGGCTCGAACGGACCGTCGCCTGGCTGTGTGGACGCCACCATGTCCGTGAGATGATCGCCTTTCCCCGCATGCTCAACAAGATCATTCCGTGACCGACGACGCCCCCGACGCCGGCGGCGAGGCCGGGCCGACCTCCTCCGATGCCCCCGAAGCGGAGACGTCCACGAGCTCCCGGACGACGAGATCGACGTATCTCCGTTGGTGTCTGTACCCGGCGTATGGGCTGACCGTCCTCGGGGGCGGATTGGCTCTCCGGTTCACCCTCGAAACCTACGAGTGGTCCATCCTCCCGGTGGCGCTGGCGTGGGGGCTACTTCTGGCCTGGCACTGGCTCTACGGTGTCAGCGTACGCTACCGTCGTCCCGTGCTTCGCTATCTGTCGGGGCTGGCTGACATGGCGATGGGCGGGTTGCTGATGGCGTTTGCCCTCGAGCGAGCCGCTCCCCAGCAGGTTGCGCTCGAGGGGGGCATGGGATTTCGCAATCTCTCGATGCCTCTGATCGGAGCGGCCTGTGCGACGGGGCTGAGTACGGCGCTCGTGTTGTTGCACGCTCTGGTGGTCAGTCGCTTTGTCGATCGGTGAGCTCGCTCGACGACTGAGGCCTCTCCATACACATCGCCCCCGACGTCGACTCGAGGCGACGCCGGGGGCTGAACGGTCGATCGAGCCACACGACGTCACGGCACCGTGACGGTGAAGCTCTTGACGACGATATCTCCCTCCACCTTGACCGGCGGATCGGTTTGCACGCCGTCGTACATGTCGGACCCTCCGCCCGCTTCGGAGTGAAGCATCGCGTAGAGGGTCTCGCTATCCGTGGCATCGCGGTCCAGATTCACGGAGACCTGAGCATTCGTGCCCTCGCTGACAGCGGCGTGGCCGATGACCGGACCGAACGAGCCGCCCTCTTCCTCGTGGATGACGATCCATCCCTTCTGAGCGGAGCGCACCCGGTCGACCTCGACCGTCGAGGGATCCTGCAGATCTTGAGCGCTGACCGAGACCGACTGCCGATAGACGGTAAAACCTTTGACGACGACGTCGCCGCCGACCGTCAGGGGCGGATCGGGACTGTCCTGCTGAGAGGGATCGAACTCGTATTCGCCCTCCATGCCCGTGTCCTCGTGGAGCATCGCGTAGAGCGTCTCGCCGTTCTCGATCTTGCGATCCAGACTCACCGAGACGTTGGAGAACGTCCCTCGCTCGACGCTCGTCTGACCGATGACGGCGCCGGGCGACCCACCGTCGTCTTCGTGGATGACGAGCCATCCCTTCTGACCCGATACGACTTCCGGGACGTTGACCTGCTGGAGGTCCGAGACGACCTGCTGGCGGGTGCTGAGCGCCGGGAGCGTCACCTCGAAGGACTGGACAACGACGCTGTCGTCGACACTCACCGGCGGATCGGCACTGCCGTCGGAGCCATCGAACTCGTATTCACCCTCGTTGCCCGTATCGGCGTGGAGCATCGCGTACAGCGTCTGCTGGTTGCTCGCTTCTTCGCTGAGTTCCACCGTCACGTCGGAGTTGGTGCCCTCCTCGACCTGCGTCTGGCCGATGACGGCGCCGGGCGAGCCGTCGTCGTTTTTGTGGATGACGATCCAACCCGGACCCGAGGCGCGTACCTCGTCGACCTCGACCTGCGTATCGTCGGCCAATCGTTGGTCGCTGACGCTGACGCTCGGATATCGAACCGTGAAGGGTTTGACGACCACCTCGCCGTCAGCGGTAACCGGCAGGTCTTCGCTGCTGTCGGGGCCCTCGAATTCGTATTCACCCTCGGTGCCCGTATCTTCATGGAGCATGGCATATAGCGTCTCGCCCTGCTCGACCTTGCGGGAGAGTCCACTGATCGTCACATCGGAGTTCGAGCCTTGCTCGACCTGGGCCTGACCGATGACCTGGCCCGGCGATCCCTCGTCGTCGACGTGGATGACGAGCCATCCCTGCTGAGGCGACGTCACGCTGGGGACGGTGACTTCATTCCGGTTGGTAACCCACTGATCTTCAACCGAGACGGCGGGGGCGGGGCCGGTCGACGTATCGGTCATACCGCCATCTTCGTCCATCATCCCCCCGTCGTCTCCACCGGGCATCTCGGTATCCATCATGCCCCCGTCGGGTGTGGGACCTCCTCCGTTTCCGCCTCCGCCTCCCCCGCTCCCGCCGGAATCGCCGCAACCGGCGAATCCGAGTGTCGTCAAACCAAGGGCCAGAGCCCATGCCATCAGTGTGTGGGTACGTCGATACATGTTCAGCAACCTCGCTAGTTGTTGTTCCAAATGACTTGAATCCACCGCGGTCTGTCGAGACGTTTTCTCTCCATCTCGAGGCGACCGAGTCGACGGCAGGGCACGAAGACGTCGCACCAAACATAAAGCATGACGCGATCGCTCGTGCATTTCAAATGTTCATGAACGTGCGATCGGCACAAGTCCCCCCGGAGGCCGTGAGATACCATGCGACACGAGGGTGAAGAGCCCCCCGAACGCCGTGTACGCCGGCACTCCGAGACCGCGTCCCGCGGATCTGGGGCGCCCCCGATCGGCACGGAGATGCCGGTGTGATTGTCACCCGCCGGTTTCAATCAGCGACCCGCGTTCGGATCATCGTCCACGAGCCCCCCTTCCTCTGTCGTCGCCCCCGAGGACCATCCTCCGAGGCGCCTCCGATATCTGGAAACTTCGGCTCGAGGCGTATAGGCTATGTCGCGGCGCATGCGACGAGGAGCGCCCGTGACCGAGGCTGAAGCGATCTCCCCCGATTGCCCCCGTGTCGCCCCATGATGACCCAGTTCTGGACGTTTGCTGCCTTTGCCTTCGCCTTCGGGGCCGTCGTTGGAAGTTTTCTCAACGTGGTCATCCACCGCGTGCCGGTCGGCGATTCGATCGTCTCGCCGCCCAGCCGGTGTCCCGCCTGTGAGCACGAGATTCGATGGTACGACAACATCCCCATCGTCTCCTGGTTCGTTCTCGGCGGGCAATGTCGATACTGTGGCCACTCCATTTCGATCCGATACACGGCCGTCGAGGCGCTCACGGGGGGGCTCGCCCTCCTGCTATGGTATCGCGTCGCCCATCCCGTTTTTGCCCGAACGTCGCCGCTCGAGCCCTTCCCCGTGGCGGCCGTCGCCGTTCCCTTCGTCCTCTACTTTGCGTTTATCGCCCTTCTCGTCGCGATCACCTTCGTCGATCTCGAACACTACATCATTCCTCACGTGTTGACGGTGCCGGGGATGGTGCTCGGGCTCGCCACCCCCTGGGCGTTCAGACTCACCTTCGGGGATCAGTATCTCGGGGTCGTGGCCGAACTCTGGCCTCCCGTGACGCCCTGGGAGAGTATCCTCGGATGGCTCGTCGGGGGGCTTCTGGTAATCACGATCTTCTATCTCTACCTGGCGGCCCGGGGCGTGGCCGGGCTCGGCGGCGGGGACGTCACGCTGATGGCAATGATTGGCGCCTGGCTCGGATGGCCGGCGCTGATCTTCGTGCTGTTTGCCTCCAGTCTTCAGGGGACGATCGCAGCCGGGCTCGCCGAACTCGCCGGACGCCAGTGGGCGCAGCCGCTCACCGATCTACTTCAACACGACCCGGCCGACGAGGCCGAGCGCGAGCCATCCTCTGAGCCATCCTCGGCATCGACCTCCTCGAACTCTCCCTCCTCCGAGGGGTGCGATCCGTCGTCCGATGACGAACAGGACGACTCCGCTAGCCCGAGTGGTGTATGGAGACGAGTCTCACTCGAGCCCCCCTCTCACGCATCAGACGTGCTGCCAGACACGATGAGCGATGTGACCGACATCGCCGAGGACGACTCCTCCAATGCGCCGACCCATGGCCCGAGGCGTGAGCCACTATCCTCTGTGGAACCGCCCGCCCCGAGACCGACGGACAAACTCGCCATCCCCTACGGCCCGTTTCTGGCTCTCGCGGCACTCGAACACTTCTTTCTCGGACCGTATCTGCCGTCCGTGCTCTCGATGAGTTACCTCTACGATCTCTGGCATCTCCCATGAGTGAGGATACGGCATCTGGTTACCTCCCCGGTGGACTCCGTACGCAACTGCTCCTCGGATTGCTCGTGCTGGTCATCGGCACGGTCGCCCTCGTGGCGCTCATCGTGCTCCATCTCGCCAAACAGGAGATTCGACGGAGTGAAATCCGACAGACCCTGCAACTCGCCGAGCATCTGGCCGACATGGATGTCGGAGATCGTCCCGACGAACGCATCCGTGCATTCCGCAAGCGCACTCGCGTCCAGTTCGCCCATCTGAACGTCGACGGGCGGACTCTCCGGTCGGGGAACATCCCCGGCGTGCGCCCCGAATCCTTCATGGAAACCATCGGATCCACCTCGAACACCTATCACGTCCTCGAGAGCGACGAGGGACAACTCGTCGTCGCAAGTGCCCGGATCGACCGCGGCCGCGGCACCGCCGAGGCCTATGTGGCCCAGCCACTCGGACGGTCTCCCAATCGACTTCAACGCACCCAAACATTCCTTTTGATCTATCTCGGGCTCGATGCTCTCTTCATTCTCATCGTCGGATACGCCTTTTTGACCTACGTCGTCTTGCGACCCGTTCAGGCGATTGGAACGGCAACCGAACGTGCAGCGCGCGGCGACCTGGCGAGTCACATCGAAGTGCTCCCCGACAACGAGTTCGGTGACGTCGGGCGGAGTTTCAATCGCATGCTCGACGAACTCCGCGACAATCGACGCGAACTCGAGGAACGACTCGAGGAGCTCGATCGAGCCTACCACGAGCTGGAACAGACCCAGGAGTCTCTGATCCGGTCCGAAAAACTCGCCAGTGTCGGTCAACTGGCTGCCGGGGTCGCCCACGAGATCGGTAATCCGCTCTCGTCGATCTCCGGGTACACCGACATGATGGTCGACATGGAGTTCGACGAGGACGAATATCGCGACCTCGCCGAACGCATCGGCGACCAGGTCGATCGCATCCAGGCGATCATTCACCATTTACTCGATTATAGCCGGGACACATCCGATGCTCCCATCGAACCGGTCTCGCTGGCGTCGTGTGTCGATGAGGCCCTGGAGCTTCTCGAGCCTCAGCCGCGCATGCGCCGCATGACCATCGCGACCGACATTCCCGACGATCTCCCCCGGCTCGAGGGGAACGTCAATCAGCTCGTCCAGGTGCTGGTCAACCTTTTGATCAATGCGGCCGACGCCATCAACAACGACGCCGATCACGAGTACGGCGAGGGACATATCGAGATCGGGGCCGGCCTTGACGACGAGGAGGAGGCCATCTGGATACGGGTGAGCGACAATGGGCCCGGGATGTCCGACGAAGATCAATCGCGCATCTTCGAGCCCTTCTTTACGACCAAAGATCCGGGCGAGGGCACGGGACTGGGCCTGGCGATCTCGCATCGTATCATCCATCGGTTCGACGGGACCATCTCGGTCGACAGCGAGATCGGCGAGGGCACGACCTTCGAGCTTCGACTGCCTCCGGCCTCATAGCTCCTCGAGTCGACGGGCACGAGCTCCGAGCCGGCTGTGGTTCGGGTCGATCTCGTATCGTTGACGAATATCGGGGCGTCTTGAACAATGAGCGTCGTCCTCTTGCTCCGAACGCATCGCTGTCTCTCCACCGAGGGGATGCCCCCCCACGGGCGTACACCGGAGGGGGAGGGGAGGAGGACATCTCTCGCGGTACCGTGACGCCCAGTGCATCCTGCAACGCCTACGAGGAGTCGTTTCATGGAACCCCTGAAGGTCCTCGTCGTCGATGACGAAGAAGAGATCCGTCACATGCTGAGCATGCTTCTCGGCAAAGAGGGCTACGAGGTGGAGACCGTCGAGGACGGGGAAGCGGCTCTTCAGGAGCTAATGGCCGACGATTACGAGCTCGCGCTCTGTGACGTTCGCATGCCCCGGATCGACGGCATGGAACTGCTGGACGAGATCGGGGACTGCTCGATCGAGACGACTGTCATCGTCATGAGTGCCTTCGGCGACCGGGAAATGGCCGTCGAAGCGATCAAACGCGGGGCTTACGACTACATCGACAAGCCCTTCAACAAGGAGGAGATCCTCCTGACACTCACCAAGGCCGAAGAGCGGCTGCAGCTTCAGCAGGAAAACGAAGCCCTCAACGAACAGCTCGAGGACGAGGATGACGATCCTTTCCCCCATATTGTCGGCGAAAGCGAGGCCATCCAGGAAGTCTTCGACACGATCCGCCAGATCGCCAACTACAAATCCACGCTTCTGGTCACGGGGGAATCGGGGACGGGCAAAGAGCTGATTGCACGCGCCACCCACGAGCTCTCCCCTCGAAGTGAAGGGCCCTGGGTGCCCGTCAACTGTGGCGCCATTCCCGAAAATCTACTCGAGAGCGAACTCTTCGGGCACGTCGAGGGGGCGTTTACGGATGCCTCGGCCGACAAAAAAGGGCTGTTCGAGGAGGCTGATGGCGGAACGATCTTTCTCGACGAAATCACGGAGATCCCCGTCAATCTCCAGGTCAAATTGCTCCGCGTCCTTCAGGAAAACGAAGTGCGGCGCGTCGGGTCTACCGAGAGTACGTCCATCGACGTGCGCGTCATTGCCGCCAGCCTCCGCGATCTCGAGGAGGAGGTCGAGGAGGGCCATTTCCGCGAAGATCTCTTCTATCGGCTCAACGTCATTCACGTCCACCTCCCGCCGCTTCGCGAGCGTCGCGAGGACATTCCCCTCCTGGTCGAACACTTCATCGAACAGCAAAACGCTCGGCTCGGTACCGACATCGAGGGCGTCGGCTCGGAGGCCATGAAGGTGATGATGGAGTACTCGTGGCCGGGCAACGTCCGAGAGGTTCAGAACTGCATCGAGCGCGGCGTTGTGCTCGCCGACGGTGATGAGATCGATCGAGGGGCTCTGCCCGATCGCATTCTCGAGAGCGACGACGATCTCCACGCGATCTTCCAGAGCGACGAACTGTCCATCAAAAAGATGACGAAGGCGCTCGAAGAAGTACTGATCCGGCGGGCGCTCGAAAAGACCGAGGGGAATCGGACGCACGCCGCCGAACTCCTCGAGATCAGCCACCGCGCCCTGCTCTACAAGATCAAGGATTACGACCTCCAGGACGTGGGACGTCAGCCCGAAGCTGATGCATGACGGGAAGCGTCAGCTCAGTCGGTGCATGTTGAAGGCAAATCGAGACGTGGGGTACTCGAGTCCGAAGAGATCGTCGAGGATGAAGTGACCGAGGTTGTAGTGCCCGGGGCGGAGCTGGTCGAGGGGAGCCGACTCGAGGGTCTCATAGAAGTGAGCGATGCCCGACTCGACGTCCCGTCGGGTCCACTGGCGTCGGATGGCTTCGGCGTCCTCGGCGAGGTGCTCGGCATAAAGCTCGCCGAAGACGTCTCCAATGAGCCGCTCGTTGGACGTCATCTCCTGGTAGAGATCGGGCATCAGCGCTACGCCATCGACGCCGAAGGCCTCGTCGAACCAGTCGAAGAAGACGTCCAGATAGGATTCGAGTCCCGTATCCCCCATGGCTCGGAGGACGAAGTAGCACGTCTTGACGTGATCGAGGATGTAGACTTCGACCTGTTCGGGGGAGATGTAGTCGTCAGCCAACTCCAGCAGGGAACGCGAAAATTCGCTCGGCAGTCGCCAGCGCTCCGGGGGAATCACACTGGTGAAGTCCTCGACCACGCCACCTCGCGAGGAGTGGGCGGCGACGTCTTCCCATCGTTCGAGTTCGTCGAGATCGCGGGCGAGCATATTGAAGGAGAGAAAAGACGACTCGGCGAGCCAGTCGAACAATTCGTCTTCGGCCTCGTCGTCGGTCCGAGCGCTCTCGATGCGCGACTGCAATTCGGAGGATTCGCCCGTCTGCATCCCGTGGCGGCGATGTTCCCCGAATCGCAGGATCATCTCGTCGTAAAAGAGATTGCGATCGTTTTCGATCCGAGTCGAGCGATCGGACTCGAACAATTCGAGGAGGATCTCTGCCTGGCTGTAGAGGCCCTCGGAGAATTTGTCTTCGACCGTCTCGAGCATGGCCTGAGCTTGCTGGCCGACCTCGTCCGATCCGAGAAAATACCCCAGCAGTAGATCTCGCGCCCGTTCGATATCCTCGAGCTCCATCTGCATGTCGACGGGCAGACGGTCGTTTTCGATGAGCACGCCCAGAAAGACGCGTCCCGCCTGTAACACGGGCTCGGAGTCGAGCCGAGGGAGGCCGTCCTGGGAGGGGCTCACTTCGTGATTCTGGCGATGCGGAGAGTCGACCTCGACGGTGGAGGTAACCTCGTAGCCGGGTTCGTCGACGGGCTGGTCGGCGAGTTCGTCGGCACTGGGGGAGCCGTCAGGGGGTGGGGGCGGCGAATCGGGGGCTTCCGGGGGCTCTGGCGACTCGTCACGCGACGGTTCGTCTGTGTCCTGAGCGTCGAGATCGTTCGACGAGGGATCGTCGTCTTCGCGGGGCTCGTTCGGATCCCGAGTCTCTTCTTCGCCTCGGGAGGCTTCCTCTGTATCGACGAGGTCGTCGACGAGATTCTCGCGCACCCGCTCGACATCCTCGGTGATGTCGAGGGTCGAGGGGGAATCCGCATCCCCATTGGGGGGCGGAGGAGGATCGTGGCCCGGGCTTTCGGCATCGACGAGGGGATGGCGAATCTCCTGTTCGGGCCAGCGCTCTTCGTCTGTGGTGCGGAGGATCTCGATCGCCACCAACAGGAGTGGATCGTGTTGCGGACAAGATTTGAGCGCTTCGACGACCGAAGGCTCGACCTGATCCAGTAAATGGCTCAGATAACTTCCCTCGACATGTTCCCGATCCGAATCGCCCTTCAAGAATTCCAAAAATCGCTTGAACATAACTGAATGAAACCCGCCCCGCTCGAAGTTGAGTCGAGCTAGAGCCCGTGATTCATATAAACTGCCTCCAGGGTGACGGCGAGAATCCCACATTCGAGGACGGGTGTAAATACATCCATCCCGCCGACGGCCTCGAGAGTGGGGCGTCGTGCCACCCTGTTCATGGGGTCTCCCCCTGCTCATCCGCTCGTCGTTCCCGAGCCGCTCGCTGCCCGGATGGGCCGACCAAAAGAGCCTCGTGGTCGGCCTCCTCGCGGATTGGACTCGCGTTATTCTCCGTTTTCGTCCGCCGACAGGGGATGGCCCTCTCCGGTGACCTGACGGACGTACTTGTCGTATTCGAAGCTCGGAGAGTGTTCGGGAACGTGACACTGCATGCAGACGTCCTTCCCGGCACCGTCCTCGATGTGCTGGGGTTCACCGTCGGACCCTACCGGTGCCACCGTGTGTTTCGAGCCCGGACCGTGGCACGACTCGCACCCGACGTTGCGGAGATCCTTGGTGATCGTCGCGCCATTGACCTCGGCGTCGTATTTGAGTTTGCCCAGGACGCTTCCGCCGGGTTTGTCGTAGCCGACGACGTGACATCCCACGCACTGCTGGTCGTAGAGTTTGTTGCGCTCCTTGAGGGTATCCACGGCGCCGCTGTGGTGCGTCCCCTTCCAGAATTTGTGAGCCGCCTGATGGCAGTCAGCACACTGGTTCGTGCCGACATAGGTCGCCTGCCCCTCCTCGACGGCGGGGATCTCGCGGTCGGTCCGTCGATTGAGCTTCTCGAGTTTGGCGTTGAACGCGTTGCGTTTCTTCTGGATGTTGCGGTCGATGGGATAGCCCGGCTTCATCGCCACCGGGCGATAGTGGAAACTTCGACGGCCCTCGGGGATCTCGAGATCGGCGTGTTTGATCTGTTCCCGTCGCGTTTCGAGCTTGTCTAGGCGCTCCCGGAGACGATCGAGAATGGGCGGTTGCTGATCGGGCGGCGTGGGCGTCAGGTCGTCGATACTCTTGCGGACGTGGTCGATCTGGTTGTTGATTTTCTCGAGCTCGGATTCGCTCCCCGTCTGTGCGTTTTCAAAGGGGCGTTGGCCCGATTGCTCGTAAAACTTCAGCACACCGACGTATCGACCCTGGTCGAAGGCTTCGAGCGTGTAGCCGTTGCCCGCTCGATCGACCTGATCGGTCTCGCGGGGCCCGTGTCCGATCACGGCGAAGTCGATGGGGGCGTGGGCCTCGAGTCGCTCCTTGGCTTCGGCGAGTTCGCCGTGCAACAGCAGCACCGTCGCATCGACGTCGTCGGGCATCGACGCGAGCGCCTCGTCGAGGGCCGGGCCGGGCGGAGAGGTCTCGACCGCGTCGACCTCATCGTAGAGGTCCGGTTGCACGGCGCCGACGACGCCAACCGTCCAGTCGCCGAGTTCGATCGTCTCGTAGTCGGGCAGGGACTCGCCCTGGATGGTCAGGTTCGAGGCGATGGGCTCGACGCCGGCCTCGTCGAGTCGTTGGCGATACCAGTCGGCGCCGAGGGCGAAGTCTCGTTCGCCGGGGACGGTCACCCGCACGCCGAGGGCATCCAGCATCGAGGCCGTGACCTTCGTCTGAGCCTTGGACTGGGGGAGGCGATGGTCTTCGACCGTCTCGTGGCGGAAAAACGTATCTCCGGCGTCGATCATGGCGTCGTTCGGGGCGAGCTGGCGAGCCGCCTGGACGTAGCCCACGACGCGCTCGGCGCCGCCCAGGAGGACGTCGGCCGAACAGCCACACGGTTCCAGATATCCCTTGAGCCCGGCCGTAAAGAAGAGCGCGGGGGCATCGGGGCCGACCAGTTCGGGTTGGCGACTACCGGGTTCGCGATCGCCGGGCAATCCCTCGAGCGAGCCCTGTGAGGAGGCGCTCGACGCATCGCTCGAGTCGGATGACGCTTGGGATGTCGCCGATTGGGACGAGCCTGGCTCGGCTTCGCGTGGGGATGCCTCCTGAGATCGGGAGCTGCCGCGGTCGCAGGCCCCGCTGGCCGAGGCCAGAAGTCCCCATCCGAGTATGCTCGTGGCGACGACGGCGATCGGACGCCAGGTCACCTCTCCAAACTGCATCGCCGTCTCCTCAGTCTCGATTCAGGATCCGTTCCAGATGCTCGGACTCCCAGGCCATCGCCTCTTCATATCGTGGAAAAGCGCGCTCGTATTCGAGAAATTCGGCCGTATGGACGTGACGCCTGCCATCGTCGTCGGTGACGTCCTCGTCGGGCTCGGCCGGGGGGCAGATGGCGTGGAGAAGCTCGTGGTAGACGATGAATTCAACGAAATATCGGGGAACCCACTGCTGGTCGAGAGCGGGATGGACTCGGATGAGCTTCTGATCGAAATCATAGCTCCCGAACCGAATGCTTTTGGTCCCCCGACCGTCGCGCCCCCATGTGATGGAGATGTCGTCGAGGGTGTCGTCGACGTCCTCGATCGTGTCGTGGGTAAAGTCGAGGACGGCCCGGAGAACGGTGCGGAGATCGAAGTGTTCGCCCTCCCACTGGAGTTCGTCTTCGGAGGGCTGAAACCGAATGGCGTTGCGGTTCTCGCGCACGTATCGCTCGATGACCTCGCGGCGGGATTCGTCGCCGATAGCCAGTTCGGCGATGGCCTCGACAACCTCCTCCGAGCATCCGAGGAACATGTGGTGCAGTCGAATTTCGCGACGCTCGTCTCGCGAGCGGGTCGTCAGCATCCGGCGTCGATTGTCCGTGACGATGAGGTCGACACATCCGATCTCGTCTTCGAGCCGGTGGTGGAGCTGACGAGCCTCGGTACGCTCCCGGGACGAACAGTTGGGGAGATCGGAGAGGTCCAGCGATCCTCGCGTTCGCGTCTGTAACGGGGACTGTGGGGTCATGCCGAATTCCTCTCTCGTGCCCGGAAGCGCGGGACGTGCTCAGGTTTCGGGCTTTCGGAGCTGTTCGAGCTCCTCGACCGACGCCTGGAGCCGCTCGCGTTCCTCGAGGTACGATTCGAGCTTGTCACGCTCCTGTTGGACGACCTCTTCGGGCGCATTCTCGACGAACGCTTCGTTGTCGAGCTGCCCCCGCACGTACTCGATATCTTCGGCGACTCGGTCGAGTTCCTTGTGGAGTCGCTCCAGTTCCTCCTCGATATCGATCATGCCGCGGAGGGGAATGCGAATGTCCACACCTTCATGAACAGCCGTGGCCGTCCCCTCTATTTCATCGGCCTCGTCCGGGGATTCGACCTCGATCGATTCGACGGTCGCCATCTCTCGGATGTAGGTGGCGCCCGCCCGAATGGCTTCCCGGTGGTCCGCCTCGTCGGTGACGAAATGGACCTCTTCGATATCCGCGCCGGGATCGACGTCGGTCTCGCCGCGAATGCCCCGGATCGAGCGGATGAGCCCGAGGACCAGCTCCATGTGGTCGACGGTGTCGCCGAAATCGATCGCCTCGCGTTGCTCGGGCCAGGGGGCGACCATGATCGAGTCGGGGGCCTCGTCGGAGGTGGGGACCTCCTGCCAGATCTCCTCGGTCACGTAGGGCGTGATCGGATGGAGCAACCGGAGGACACTCTCCAGGACGTGGATGAGCACTTGCCGGGTCGTCTGCTTGGCCGACTCGCTGGCCTCGTCGTCGTAGAGGGTCGTCTTCGACAATTCGATGTACCAATCGCAGAACTCGTGCCAGATGAAGTCGTACAGCGTCTGAGCGACATCGTCGAAGCGAAAGTCCTCGAGTCCCGCCTGCACCTCGTCGATGGTCTCGTCGAGGCGCGAGAGGATCCAGCGATCCGCCGGCGAGAGCGCCTCCCGATCGAAGGGCATCTCGCCGTCCCAATCACCCGTGCGCGACTCGTAATCGAGGGGCGTGTAGTCCTCGAGGTTCATCATCACGAATCGAGCGGCGTTCCAGAGCTTGTTCAGAAAGGCCCGGTAGCCCTCGATGCGGCTGATGTCGAGTTTGATGTCGCGTCCCTGAGCGGCATAGATGGCCAGCGTGAATCGCAGCGCATCGGCGCCCTGGGGCTCGACGCCCTCGGGATACTGGTTCATCAGCTCGCGGTGCAGATCCGGATCGAGCTCGTCGTGATCGACGCCGTGAATCATGTGGAGCGGGTCGATGACGTTGCCGTACGTCTTCGACATTTTTCGCCCCTCGATGTCGCGAACCATCGCGTGCAGATAGACCTGCTCGAAGGGGCTCTCGTCCATGAAATGCAGGCCCATCATCAGCATCCGGGCGACCCAGAAGAACAGGATGTCGAAGCCCGTCTCCATCACCTGGGTCGGGTAGAATTTCTCGAGGTCGGGGGTCTGGTCGGGCCACCCGAGCGTCGAGAAGGGCCACAGCGCACTCGAAAACCAGGTGTCGAGGACGTCCGGGTCCTGTTCGATGGCCTCGCTTCCGCACTCCTCGCAGGCGTCCGGTTCCTCGCGAGCCACCGTGATGCCGTCACAGTCGTCGCAGTACCAGGCCGGGATGCGGTGGCCCCACCAGAGCTGGCGGCTGATGCACCACGGTTCGATGTTGTACATGAAGTGGTCGTAAGTCTTCTTCCAGACCTCGGGGATGATCTCGGTCTCTCCCGATTCAACGGTGTCGATCGCCCGGTCGGCCAGCGGCTCGGTGTCGACGAACCACTGTTCGAGCGGGAGGGGCTCGACGACGGCGTCGGTGCGGTCGCTGCGGCCGGGGGCGTACTCGCGCTCCTCGGTCTTCTCGAGGTAGTCCTGCGCTTCGAGATCCTCGACGATCTGCTCGCGGGCCTCGTAGCGATCCATGCCCCGGTAGCGCTCGGGGGCGTTGTCGTTGATCTGGACGTCGAAGTCGATGACCTGGATGACCTCCAGGTCGTGGCGCTTCCCGCAGGCGAAGTCGTCCGGGTCGTGGGCGGGCGTCACCTTGACGGCGCCGGTTCCCTCCTCCGGATCGGGGAGTTCGGTGTCGGCGATGATTGGAATGTGCCGGCCGACCAGGGGAAGTTCGACCATCTCGCCGATGATGTTCTGGTAGCGTTCGTCGTCGGGATGGACCGCGACGGCCGTGTCGCCGAGCATCGTCTCCGGGCGAGTCGTGCCGACGACGACGTGGCGATCGTGGTCGACCAGCGGATAGCGCATGTACCAGAAGGTCCCCATCTCCTCCTCGTTGTTGACCTCGAGGTCGGAGAGGACCGTCTGGCTCTCGGGGTCCCAGTCGACCATCCGTTCGTCGCGATAGAGCAGATCGTCCTCGTAGAGCTGGACAAAGGCCTCTTTGACGGCCTCGTTGAGCCCGTCGTCGAGGGTGAATCGCTCGCGCGACCAGTCACAGGAGGCACCCATGCGCTTGAGCTGCTCGAGGATCTGGCCGCCCTGCTCGTCTTTCCACTCCCAGACACGTTCGAGAAACTCCTCGCGGCCGAGGTCGTGACGCGTTTTGCCCTCCTCTTCGGCGAGTTGGCGTTCAACCATCACCTGCGTGGCGATGCCGGCGTGGTCGGTCCCCGGGAGCCAGAGCGCCTCATAGCCCTCCATGCGCTTCCACCGCGTCATGATGTCCTGGAGGGTCACAAAGAGAGCGTGCCCCATGTGGAGGCTACCCGTGACGTTCGGCGGCGGGATGACGATGGTGAAGGGCTCGTGGTCGCTGTCGGCGTCGGCCTCGAAGTAGCCCTCCTCTTCCCAGTGTTCGTACCAGCCGGATTCGACGTCGAGGGGGTCGTAGGTACCTTCGAGTTCCATGGATGATGTATCCTCGTCCTGGGCGTCAGTGAATCGATGTCGGGACGTGTCTCGTGTGCGGAGCGCGGCGACCGCCCTCCCGAGAGTGGGCAGACGCGAGTCTCGAACCCTCGCGCCGATGGGAGGCTCTCGGAGCGCCGAGCCCATGGAAGAAGAGCGGTGGATGCGCGCGCCTCTCGCCTTTCTCACGGTATCGAATGGGCACTGGTACCGAAGACACGTCGAAGTCGCAAGAGATTTTCGAGGTCTACTCGGGTGTTGAGTTGAGCCGGGGATCGGGAGGGCTCTCCGAATGTTCGCGATGGGGCATAGCAGGAGGGCCCACGGGGCCACAAGAAGCGAGTACCATCGCAACCTGTGGGTTACTCGGGATGGCCCCGCGTCTCCTGGAGCGTCCCCGTATGTCTGTGATGTGAGCGGTGTCGCTGGCACGTGGCCGAACGACTCCCGTTTGGAAGGAGGGCGGTGACCCGTTCACTGGGAGCCGGTCCCCCGGCTGATGACTGCACTCATGGAGAGAATGTCTCTTTGTGGGATCACACTCGCCCAACGCATCGAGCCAGGAGCGTTTCCACGTCGACCGAGGGGGGTGACTCAGGTCCGTGGAATTTCAACGACGCGTGGTTGGGAGCGCCGGCGGCGAGCGTGAGCCGGCTGGAAGCCGGCGCTCCGAAGCTGGGCCTTCCGGATTGACTCGATATCGGTTCAAAGCGCCAGCATCCCTGTGAGCCGGCTGGAAGCCGACGCTCCGAAGCCGGGCCTTCCGGATCTGACTCGATATCGGTTCGGAGCGCCAGCATCCCTGCTGGCACGTGGCTTCAGCGACGCCCTGGCGGGAGGATGGAGGTGGCATAACAAGGACCGAACCGTGAATGTGTGGCTTATACCTCTAATGCGATCGCCTTGGACTTCGACCCGAGGAGGTTGTCACCACGCGATGATGTCTTCTATTCTTTGAGGCAAGTACGCATGTGTGTATCGGATAAGCTGTTCCCCGTTGCTGCAGCGACCAAGATGGACCCGACAGGGTGGGAGCACTCGTACAGCCCGGGAGCTTGCCCTCGAGATCTCGAGTGATTCAAATCACATATACCCAAGGGGCTTGCCCCCTTGTCCAAACACAAATGGGCAAGCACGAAAGCCATATACGAAGGCTTCGGCCATCCATGTATACGAGAGCACGCTCTCTGAGGTAGAGCAAGTCGATGGAGACGAGCGAGATCGAGTCACGCACTCGTCGAGGCCGTCCGTATCGTCATCTTTCCAGGCTCGACGAGTGTACTCATCGCCTTTCGATGCGCATTCTCGGGTGGGCGAGGCTACAAGAAGCCTATCAAGAAGTTTGCTCGCGCCCGACGTACCCGTAGACACGCCGATTGGAATCGTGAGGCCATCCCGCTTATGAGAGAAGATCGGCGCTGAGCCCCCGAAACCATTCAATGCCGAAAGTGTCGCTCGTCGGTGAGGATCATCGCTACGCCGTACTCGTCGCAGGCTTCAACGACCTCGTTGTCGTTTCTGGATCCGCCCGGCTGGATGACGGCGGTGACGCCGGCTTCGGCGGCAGCATCCAGCCCGTCTCGGAAGGGAAAGAAGGCGTCGCTGGCCATGACGGCTCCTGTGAGCGACTGGCGACTCTTGTCGACAGCAATTTCGACGGCGTCGACCCGGCTCATTTGCCCGGCGCCGACGCCGAAGGTAGCCTGCGGCCCTCCAAGAACGATTGCATTCGAGCGGACGTGCTTGCAGACGCGCCAGTTGAAGGCGAGCGCCGCCCACTCGCGGTCGGTCGGTTCGCGTTCGGTAGGAATCTCGACGTCGTCTCGGTCGAGCTCGACCGGTGGATCGGCGGTCTGGGCGACGGCCCCGAGGACAGTCTCTCGTACGTGGCGCCGCGGCTGTTCGATTGACTTCGGCATCTCGATGATCTGAACGCGTTCGCGCTGCTTCAACACGTCGAGCGCCTCGTCGGTGTAACTCGGTGCCGCGATAACTTCGAGGTACGTCTCGTTCAGCTTCTCGGCGAGCGATGCTTCGACGGGCCGGTTCAGCGCAACGATGCCGCCGAAGGCACTCATCGGATCGCAATCCAACGCTCGTTCGTAGGCCATCTCGACGTCGTCGCCCCGCCCACATCCGGCGGGGCTGGTGTGCTTGACGATTGCGGATGCCGGATGGTCAAACTCCAGCGTCAACTGCACGGCGGCATCGAGGTCGACGAGGTTGTTGAAGCTCGCATTTGCTCCGTGGAGCTTGTTGAAACCGCCTCGAGGCCGGTCGAGATCGGCGCGGTAGAGTGCCCCCTTCTGATGGGAATTCTCACCGTAGCGTAGCTCGTCGAGGCGTTCGTATCCGGTGGCCCACGTCTCGGGCAAGTCGTTCAACTCCGATGTCTCGTCCGCTCTCCCGAGGTGGCTGGCGATTGTCGCGTCATAGCGAGCTGTCCGCCGAAACGCCTTGCATGCTAGCCGTCGGCGGAGCTCAGCATGATCGTCATCGCTTCGGATGGCCTCCAAGATGGGCTCATAGTCGTCGAGCGAGGTGGCCACCCAAGTCGACTCGGCGTTCTTGGCGGCGGCGCGCACCAGAGCGGGGCCGCCAATATCGATCGCGTCGGTGGAGATCTCCTCCGACGTCTCGGAGCCGCACACTGCCCTCTCGAGGGGATAGAACCGAATGGCGACAAGCTCGAACCGCGGGATACCGCGTTCGAGCCTCTCTCGTCGATCCTTCTCGTGGCCAGCTCGTGCCAGCACACCGGCGTGGATCGCTGGATGGAGTGTCTTGACCCGGCCATCGAGCAGCTCGGGCGAGCCGGTGATCTCAGAGACAGGCCGCACGTCGAGTCCGGCCTCCTCGAGATGTTTGCGGGTTCCCTCCGTGGCGACCAGGCGGTATCCCAGCTCGGTGAGGGCGCCAGCCCAGGGGGCAATGTCGGTCTTGTCGGCGACGCTTAGGAGAGCGTATGGCGGATCGTCGGACATCTTTTGTCTCCGAGAGCAACGTGTCACGAACGAGAGCGTCTCAGGTACCGCAAGGCTGGATGCATCTGCAAAGTAGGACGCCCCCCGCAACCCGTGATACGAAGGCGGCGACGTCTTCGCCGCCGTGGCAGATGAGGGGGGCCGCTTTCGTCGGGTACGGAGATCGCAGAGCCACGAGAGTAAAGAGCACCTTGTTGCAGAGAGGTCTCATTCGCGCGGCCTGCGACCCTGACGAATTTCGCGATTTGCCACGACATCCCTACTCACATTATGTAGAAGATTGTAATCTTGTCGAGTCTCCATTGAGGTCCATCGACATGTCAGATGACGATACGCTTTTGAAGCTCGGCTTGCCCAAAGGACATATTAAAGACGAAGTGTTTGCGCTTCTCGGAGAATCTGGGATTCGAGTGCGCGAGTCGAGTCGCAATTACCGACCTTCGATATCGCTCTCTCAAGCTGAAGCCAAACTGATGAAACCCCAGAACGTGATCGGTGCTCTGGCCGGCGGTTCGCGAGACGTCGGATTCGCGGGAGCGGACTGGGTCGAAGAGCTCGACGCCGATCTGGTCGAACTCCTCGATACCGGGCTTGACCCAGTGCGTCTGGTGGCGGCGGCCCCGGAGAAGCACGTCGGCGAAGAAGGCAAATTTCCCGACGAGCCGCTCGTCGTCGCCTCCGAATACGAACACCTTACCCAACAATGGATCGACGACCGCGATCTCAGGGCCGAGTACGTCCGCTCGTTTGGAGCCACCGAGGCATTTCCGCCCGAGGATGCCGATTGCATCGTCGACAATTCGGCGACTGGCGCGACGCTCGAGGCCAACGACCTCGTTGTGATCGACGAGCTGATGACCTCCTCAACTCGGCTCTACACCACCGCGTCCGTTCTCGAAGACCCGGCCAAGCGAGAAGCAATGGAGGACCTCGTGCTGCTACTGGAGTCGGTTCTGCGGGCCCGCGACCGTGTCACCCTCGAGGTCAACGTCTCCGAGGACCAGCTCGAAGAGATCGTCGACATACTTCCCTGCATGCGTGAACCGACGGTCTCGCCGCTGCACCACGACATGGGCTACGCCGTCAAAGTAGCGATGCCGAAAGAGCAGCTTCCCGCGGTCATTCCCAAGATCAAGTCCCGCGGCGGCGCCGACATCGTCGCCACCTCCCCGTCGCACATCATCCTCTGAGCGAGTGGATGATCGCGAACGTGTGCCTGAAACTATAAACGTGCCGAAAGGCCCATTGACATCTCCATGGCTGACAACGATCGAGACGACAAACCGAGCTCTTCCGTCGAGCCGGTCGAGGCGATCGGCGACCTCGACCCTTACGACATCCCGCGCCCCCAATCACCGACCGACTTGCATCTCGACGGCAATCTCGGCCCCGAGCCCTCCGCCGCATCGTTGAAGGCCCTGGAGGCGATCGACCCCACAGAGGTGCGCAAATATCCCGATCCAAGCCGGCTGGAGGCGGCGATTGCCGAGCACGAGGAGGTGCCGGTCGAGCGGGTGATGGTGACCAACGGCTCGAACGGCGCCCTCGACCGCGCGTGTCGCATATCGCTCTCGTCCGATCGGACGATGGTGACCACGCGCCCGACATTTTCACTCTTCCCCATGTTCGCGGAGGCGGCCGGCGCGGAGTTGCGTCAGGTCGGGTGGCGAACGGGGTCGTTTCCCACCGAGGGAATCCTCGAGGCGATCGATGATTCGACCGGCCTCGTGGTGGTAGTCACCCCGAACAACCCGACGGGGCTGACTGCCCGTCGCGACGCGGTCGTCCGGGTTGTCGACCGAGCACGGGAGGTCGGCGCGTTGACGCTGATTGACCATGCGTATGTCGAATATACCGACCGCGACCTCACTTCGTTGGCACTCGAAGGCGAGGGGATCGTCGTCACGCGCACGTTCTCGAAGGCCTGGGGCATGGCAGGTATCCGCATCGGCTACGCCGTTGCTTCGCCCTCGCTCCTCGAGACACTCTCGGTCGTCGGCAATCCATATCCCGTCTCGTCGCTGTCGCTTCGAGTCGCCGAACGGCGCCTCGCCTCGGAGGACGTCTCGATCGACGAGCACGTTCAAACCGTCGCCGAACACCGAGCCGACCTCCGCAACCTCCTCGCCTCGTATGGCGTCGAGACAACGGATTCCGAGGCGAACTTCATCCTCCCCCGTTTCGAGGATGCCGGCCGAGTGCACGAAGCACTCGCTGACACGGGGATCGCCGTGCGCGCGTTCAACGAACGAGAGGGGGTCGACAGCGGCCTCCGGATCACGGTGCCCGATGATGGAGCAAAGCAGGAACGGCTGACACGAGCGCTGCATGCGATCCTCGAATCCGAGGACCGCAGTTCGAACCGGTCGAAAGCAAGAGAGAAAAGCAATACTGAAGCGACATAATCGAGGAGCAACGACTGTGACACACCGTTGTGCCGACATCACTCGAGAGACCGGTGAAACCGACGTCCATATCGAACTCGACCTAGATGGGACGGGGGACACCGACATCTCGACCGGTATCGGGTTTGCCGACCACATGCTGGAAGCCGTCGCCACGCACGGCCATTTCGATCTCCACCTCGACTGCAACGGCGACCTGGGGATCGATGATCACCACACAGTCGAGGACTCTTCGCTGGCGCTCGGACGCGCCGTCGACGAGGCGCTCAGCGAGCGAGCCGGCATCGAGCGGTTCGGCCATGCTTATGCCCCGCTGGATGAAGCGCTCGCCCGGGTCGTCGTCGATCTCTCGAATCGACCGTACGCGGTTACCGAACTGGGCCTCGAACGCGAACGCCTCGGCGAACTCGCCTGCGAGAACGTCCCACACGTCTTTCGCTCGTTCGCCACCGAAGCCGGTGCTGCCGTGCACGTCGACGTGCTGCGTGGCGATAACGACCACCATCGGGTCGAAGCCGCCTTCAAGGCTTTTGCGCTGGCACTCGACCGCGCCACGCGGCGGACTGGCTCGGACGACGTCCCCAGCACGAAGGGAGTACTCTGATGGCCGACCGTACCGTACACATCGTCGATACGGGCGTCGCCAACATCGCCTCGCTGCAAGCGGCGTTTCGGCGGCTCGATGCCGAGACGCAACTCACGACGGATCCCGATGCGTTAGCCGAGGCCGCATACGCCGTGCTGCCGGGCGTGGGAGCGTTTGGCGCCGGCATGGGGACACTTCGCGATGCCGATTTAGTCGGACCACTCCGGACACGCCTCGACGATCTTCGCCCCGTTCTCGCCATCTGCCTCGGCATGCAGCTTTTGGCACCGAGCAGCGAGGAGACGCCCGACGTCGAGGGGCTCGAGACGGTCGAGGTCGCTGTCGAGCGTTTCCCCGACGACGTACGCGTCCCGCAATTCGGATGGAACGAGGTGCGAGCCGACTCGGATGGCGGGCTGCTCGAGACGGGCTATGCCTACTTCGCCAATTCCTACTGCCTCCCGGACGCTCCCGACGGCTGGACGTGCGCCCGCTCCGAATACGGCGGCGACTTTATTTCGGCGATGGAGCACGGCCCGGTCCTGGCCTGTCAGTTCCACCCCGAGCTATCGGGGCGGTGGGGTTCGAATCTACTGCGACGCTGGCTCGAGCGAGGAGATGACCAATGCTGACGGTGCGCGTGATTCCATGCCTCGATGTCGACGCCGGTCGCGTCGTCAAGGGCGTGCAGTTTCAGAACCTGCGCGACGAAGGCGATCCGGCCGAGTTGTCACGAGCCTATCAAAAGCAGGGTGCCGATGAGCTCGTCATGCTCGACGTCTCGGCCACCCCCGAGGGACGACGGACTCGGATCGAGACGGTCGAAGCGATCCGCGAGCACCTCGCCATTCCGCTGACGGTCGGCGGCGGTGTGCGAACCGTCGAAGACGCCTCCGAGTTGCTCTCGGCCGGCGCCGACAAGGTGGCTGTCAACACGGCGGCCGCCCGAGACCCCTCTTTTTTGACCGAACTCGCTGAACGGTTCGGCAGTCAATGTATCGTCGTCTCGATCGATGCCAAACGCCGCGAAGAGGGTGACGGATGGCATGCCGTCGTTCAAAGCGGCACGGAGGCGACTGAACGTGATGCCATCGAGTGGGCCGCTGAGGCCACCGACCGCGGCGCCGGCGAGGTGTTGCTGACCAACTGGGATCGCGACGGCACGCGCTCGGGCTACGACCTCGAACTACTGGAGGCGACCTCCTCGGTCGTCGACGTCCCGATCATCGCTTCCGGTGGGGCCGACCGACCCGAACACCTCGTCGAGGCCCTCGAGGCTGGAGCCGACGCCGTGCTGGCCGCCTCGATCTTCCATCAGGGCGACTGGACGGTGGACGCCGTCAAGGATCATCTCGAAGATGCAGGATTGGAGGTACGACGTTGATCGTTCCATCGATTGATCTTCGCGACGGCCACGCCGTGCAGCTCGTCGGTGGCGACGAGCTCGAAATCGATGCCGGCCCTCCCGAGCCCATTATGGAGCGGTTTCGGCTCGCCGGCGAGGTGGCTGTCATCGATCTCGACGCCGCGATGGGACGGGGGTCGAACGCCGAGCACGTCGAGCGACTTCTCGAGATGGGACCGTGCCGCGTCGGGGGCGGCATCCGCGACGTCGAGACCGCCCGCGAGTGGCTCGACAAGGGCGCCAAACGCGTCATTCTCGGCACGGCAGCCCGACCCGAGATCCTCAACGAGCTCCCCTCGGATCGGGTGATCGCCGCGCTCGATGCCGTCGATGGTGAAGTCGTCGTCGAGGGCTGGCAGGAGGGAACCGGCGAGTCCATTGTCGACCGGATGCGACGGCTACGTCAGTATGTCGATGCTTTCATGGTGACTTTCATCGAAAAAGAAGGCCGTCTGGAGGGCACCCGAATCGAGGCGGTCGAACGGCTCTTAGAAGTGGCCGATAGCGCCGATCTGACCGTCGCCGGCGGGATCTCGACCCCCTCGGAGATCGCGCACCTCCACGACCTAGGCGTCGACGCGCAGGTCGGCATGGCCCTCTACAAAAACGAGATGCACCTCGGAGAAGCTATCGCCGCTCCGCTCGAATCGGACCGCGAGGATGGCCTCTGGCCGACGGTTGTCTGTGACACACACCGTCGCGCCCTCGGGTTGGCCTACTCGGATGCCGAGAGCCTGCGTGAAACCGTTGACCGCCAGCGTGGTGTCTACCACTCCCGGAGTCGGGGCCTGTGGGTCAAGGGAGAGACCTCCGACAACGTCCAGCATCTTCGACGGATCGATCTCGACTGCGACACCGACGCATTGCGATTCGTCGTCGATCAGGAGGGCGATGGCTTCTGCCACCGTGATCGGTGGACGTGCTGGGGTGATGACCAGGGGCTTCCCCGCCTCGAGCGCATCGTCCGGAACCGTCTCGAGGAAGCACCAGCGGATTCCTACACCCGTCGGCTCTTCGAAGAGGATGGGCTGCTACAACGCAAACTTGTTGAAGAAGCTGAAGAACTTGCCGAAGCTCATTCGCCCGACGAGGTGACCTGGGAAGCGGCCGACTTGCTGTATTTTGCGATCGTGGCGATCGTCGACGGCGAATCGACGCTCCACGAAATCGAACGTGAGCTGAACCGACGGATGGAGGAGTAACGCCCATGAATACGGCTGAACCAATGCTCGAACGACGTACGATCGAGGATCTACCCCGACTTCGACGCGCTAGCGTCGACGATGAAGCGCTCGAGGTCGCCCGCGACATCGTTGGCGACGTCCGACGGGAGGGGTTATCCGCTGTGCGCCACCACGCCGAGCGTCTCGGAGACATCGAAGCGGGAGACGAACTTTTTGTCGATCGCGACTACCTAGAGAGAGGGCTCGAGGAGATTGATGACGACACGGCTGCACTACTGGAGCGTGTCCACGACCGCATCCACCGTTTCGCCGACGCCCAACGCGACAGCCTCACCGAACTAGAGATCGACCTGCCGAGCGGACGGGCAGGCCATACCATCGCTCCGGTGCCCGCGGCGGGCTGCTATGCACCGGGTGGGCGCTACCCGTTGCCCTCCTCCGTGCTGATGACGGCCGTCACTGCGCGTGTAGCAGGCGTCGATGACGTCTGGCTGGCCGCCCCCGCCGCGCCCCCAGTCGTACGAGCCGCTGCCGCCGTCGCCAAAGTCGACGGCTTTCTCCGATGCGGTGGCGCACAGGCGATTGCTGCGCTCGCTGAAGGATCTGGCGAAATACCTGCATGCGACGTCGTGGTCGGGCCCGGCAATCGCTGGGTGACCGCCGCCAAAAAGATCGTCTCGGGGGGCGTACAGATCGATATGCTCGCCGGCCCCTCCGAGCTCGTCGTGCTCGCCGACGGCAGCGCCGACCCCGACGTGGTGGCCACCGACCTGCTCGCCCAGGCTGAACACGACATCGAAGCCCTCCCCGTGTTGGTCACCTCCGATGGGTCGCTCGTCGATCGTGTCGAAGAAGCGCTCGACGAACAACTCGACACGCTCCCGACTGCCGAGACAGCTCGAGCCGCCCTGCAGAACGGTTTTGCCGTCGTCGTCGATGGGCTGGAGGAAGGCGTCGAAGTCTGCGACCGTCTCGCCCCGGAGCATCTGGAGCTGCTCGGCGAGAGAGCCGAATCGGTTGCCGACGCACTTCGCCACTACGGCAGCCTCTTTATAGGTGAACAGGCGGCGGAGGTGCTGGGCGACTACGGTGCTGGCCCCAATCACACGCTCCCGACCGGTGGCACGGCGCGCTCGACCGGCGGACTTTCGGTGCTTCACTTCCTGCGTATCCGTACCTGGATGACCATCGACGACGCCGGGGAGGCCGAGACGCTCGTCCGTGACGCCGCCGACTTCGCGCGGCTCGAGTCGCTGGAGGGCCATGCCCGATCGGCAGAAGCTCGACTCGACGACGAACCGGAATGAGCAATATCTATTCACCGTCGTCGAGCGCACGTTGCTGTGCCTTCTGGTAGGCCTCTTGGCGAGATATACCCTCCTCGATCATCTTCATCATCGCCTCGCGCACTCGCCATTCGTCGTGAGCTTCGATGGAGGCTTGGCACTGTTCTTCGTCGATCGTCAATCCCTCGACGACGCGAGTCAGACGTTGGGTTGCGAAGGCGGCCAGGGTCGTCGTTTGCGGGAGCTGAAAACGCTCGACGGACGAATGGGACATGTCTCGCTCGTGCCAGAGCGAGACATTCTCGAGCGCCGGCTGTACCGCCGAGCGTACCTGCCGAGCAAGTCCGCATAAATTTTCGCAGAGAATCGGGTTCTGCTTGTGCGGCATACTCGAGGAGCCCTTCTGGCCGTCGGCGAATCCCTCCATGATCTCGCCCCGGTTGTGGTAGAGCCTCAAATCCGTCGCGATCTTGTCGACGATGGCCATGTAACGGGCCAGGCTCTGAATCAGCGCGGCGTGCCGATCACGCGGAATGATTTGCGTGCTCGGCGCCTCGAACGGGGGCAACCCCAGCGCGCAAGCGACCTCTCGTTCGACCTCGGGGTCCATGTGGCTGTATCGCCCGATCGGTCCGGAAATCACGATCCGCGCAACGTCGTCGATCGCCGATTGCACGCCGTCGAAGACGTGATCGAGCCGCTCGTGCCATCGCTCGAGGACCGAGGCCACCGACTGAGGATGGGCGCACTCTCCGTGCGTCCGTCCCATGAGGCGAGTTCCAAGTGCGATGTCCGAGGCAGCGCGCACCTCGATTGCATCGAGCAGTGACGCATGGACTTCCTCCATGTGCTCGAACCACGTGGCGAGCCGCAGTGACTCCGCCGAATCGAGGACGTCCGACGAGGTTACCGCGAAGTGGATCCAGCGCGACGCGCCATCCGGAGCGACCCGCTCGACCCAGTCGACGAAAGCGGCGGTTTCGTGTTTGGTCTGCTCTTCAAGGGTGCGAATCGACTCGACGTCGACATCGGCTCGCTCGAACTCGAAGAGCGGTTCGAAGTCCAGAACGTCGGGGACGCGCGAAGTGTCGCTGGCCGACTGGGCCCGTAGCAGCTGCCGCTCGACGCGAAACATGGACCAGAACTTCTCGCGATCGGTCCAGAGACCCTCCAGGTTGTCGGGCGTATATCGGGCGAGGGGGTGTTTGGGCATGGTCATGTGGCGATCGCCTCGCGATCGGGGCCGACCGATACTGCTGCGACGTCGGTCTCCATTTGCTCGGCGACGAAATCGAGGAATGCACGAAGTGGCTCCGGGGCCCGGTCGCGGCGGCGCATCGTCCGAACCTCCTCGGTCCAGATTGGAGACGACCGTGTCGAGCCGGGCGTCAGTGCCTCGGCATCGAGGGTCGGCTCGAAGGTGCAAATCGGTTCCTCGCCCGCATCGTTGCTCCGGTAATCGTCGAGGAAGTCCACGTGTTCGACATCCGTCTGCCGCCCCAACTCGGCCAGCACGTCGACCTTGGTGACGACGACGCCATCGAACCCGTTGACTCGGGCAGCATAGCGTAAAGCTGGGCCGTCGAGCCACCCGACCTTGCGGGGCCGACCCGTCGTGGCACCATATTCACCTCCAATGTCGCGAATTTGCTCGGCGACGTAATCATCCATTGCCCGGCCGCACAAGAACGCTTCGTCCGATCCGCCCACCCGGGTGGTGTAGGCTTTCATGACACCGATCGTGCGATCGACGCGACCGGGTGAGATGTTACACCCGGCGGCGATGCCGGCGGCGGTCGGCGTCGAGGAGGTGACATACGGATAGTTGCCGGCCCGAAGTCCGAGCATCGTGCCCTGCGCCCCCTCGAAGAGCACACGATCAGCCACATCGGTGCGCAAACTCGCTTCGAGGATCGGCGCACCGGGTTCGATCCGAACATCGTGATCTTTCAGCTCGTCAAGTGCCCCGCGGAGGTGTCTGAGCACGTCGCTCGGCGGGACAAATGCGTCGGGGTCGAGTGTCATGTCGTCTGCCCGGGCTCGGGAGACACACCAATCGAAGAGCCGCTCGAGCATCAAGCCGGCGTCGTCGCGCATCAAATCGCCGACGCGAAGAGCCACCCGGGAAGCACGCGAGGCGTAAGTCGGGCCGATCCCGCGGTTCGTCGTTCCTACAATGTCTTCCCCCTCCTCGTCTTCGTCGTGGCCGGCGTCGATGAGGCGGTGCCAGGGTGTGATCACGGTTGCGTTGGGATCGATGACGATCGAGCCCTGTTTGGCGGGTCCGAGCGACTCGATTTCCTCGACCAATGCCTCGAGGTCAACTACGCAGCCGCACCCGATCACATTCGTAGTTTCCGCATGGAACACCCCGACAGGTAAGTGATGCGTGACGTATTCACCGCCGTCGAAGCAAACGGTGTGCCCAGCGTTGGGGCCACCCTGCCAGCGGGCGACGACGTCGGCGGAGTCCGCCAAGATGTCGGCGATTTTCCCTTTGCCCTCGTCGCCCCATTGGACGCCAACGACGGCGCACGAACGATGCGGGCCTTCGAAGAGATGACCCAGTCGACTCATGACGTATCCTCGCAACTAGTGAAGACGCAACATCACACTCGAGAGTCGATTTTTTTATGTGGATCGCTGTCACACCGGACAGGTCCTGTCAACGGAGCGACGGTCACTCGGTCGCTTGTGCGGGAGAGACGTCGCCGGTGATGCGTCACAACCGGAGAAGCGAGATAAGGGTTCCACTCATTTGTGTTCGGATAAGGGGGGGCCTTATCCGAACACGGACGAATGGGGCGTCCCTGCAAGTAGAGATGAGACGAACTCTCACTCTATGACGGGTTTCTCACGTCACGAGGATCGAGGCGGTGTGAGCAAGAATCTATTGAGTCATTCATCAACCTCGGCGCTTGGGTTGTCGAATGATGCGTCATATGTCGCGTGGTGGTGAATCTATCCTCGATGGAGTATCGACCATGAGAGACGAACGCGTCTGCGTCATCGGGGCGGGACCGAGCGGCATCACGGCGGCCAAAAATCTGCTGGACGCCGGTTTCACGGATCTGGTCGTCTACGATGTCGGGAGCGACGTCGGTGGCAACTGGGTCTTCGATGCCGAATCGGACCGCTCGAGCGTCTTCGAGACGACGCACATCATCAGCTCCAAAGCGTTCTCGGCGTACGACGACTTTCCGATGCCGGAGCGGTATCCGGTGTATCCGTCGCACGAGCAGTTGGCCGAATACTTCCAGTCCTATGCCAGGCATTTCGGGCTCTACAATTTTATCGAGTTCGAGCACCTGGTCGAACATTGCGAGCGACTCGACGGCGACGGCTGGGCGGTGACGGTCTCGCACGACGGCGAGCCACGCACCGAGCGGTTCGATCACCTCGTGGTCTGCAACGGCCACCACTGGGATCCGAGATGGCCGGAGTACCCCGGAGAGTTTACCGGCCGATACATCCATAGCCACGACTTCAAGCGGGCCGATCCCTTCGAAGACGAGCGTGTGTTGGTCATCGGAGGGGGCAATTCGGCCTGCGACTGTGCCGTCGAGACGTCGCGGATTTCCGAGCGGACCGACATCAGTTGGCGGCGCGGCTATTGGGTGGTGCCGAAGTTCATCTCCGGGCTTCCGGCCGACCGATTGGCCTACTGGGGACACAAATACCTGGGGTTCATCCCACCCGACGTGCGCTTCAAGGGGTTCGAGTGGTTGATCAAACTCTGGAACGGGCCGAATCCTCGATACGATCTGCCCGAACCGGATCATCATTTCGGCGAGACCCATCCTCTCATCAATTCGGAACTTCTCTACTTCATCCGCCACGGCGAGATTCAGCCGCGAGGCGATATCGGGCGTTTCGATGGCCGGACCGTTCACTTCGAGGATGGAGAATCGGCCGAGTACGATACCATCATCGCCTGCACGGGGTTTCACGTCGCCCATCCCTTTTTCGACGACGAATTGATCGACTACTCCGAGGGCGACGTCCCGCTGTATTTGAAGATGATCCACCCGGCGTTCGACGATCTTCATTTCATCGGGCTCTTCCAGCCCCTCGGATGTATCTGGCCGCTGGCGGAGCTCCAGTCGAAAATCATGGCGCGTCGTTTGACCGGCGAATGGTCACCTCCCGACGATTTGGCGGGCGCCATTCGCGACGAGCTGGACAATCCGGACGTCGATCAGCTCGAGACGCCTCGACACACCATCACGGTCGATTATCACACGTTCCGAGAGCGTCTCCTGGAGGAACTTCCCGAGGATTATCGCAGTGAATACCCCAAGCCCTGGATGCACGACCGGGCCGGGTGAACGACGAGATGGAACATACGCCGACGTCATCTGTCCCAATGCATAGAGCGGCTGAAGGGGGATAATTGCACCCGCTGCGAATGGCGTCGGATGGGACTTGACGCATCGCAGCACCAAACGTATCGTTCGATGGCTGTGACACACTCGATTTGGTGCAAGCCGCACGCCGAATCGCGCGAGACCTTTCAACCCAAGGGAGCCAGCCGGTGAGTTCGAATAACCACACTCTTCGAGTGGCCCTCGTCTGGAACGGCAGTGTCTACCGAGAGAAGACGTTTTCTCAAACGAGCGACCCCGTCGTGACGGTGGGAGATGCCGAAGACAACGTCTTCAACACCCCGTCCCAGGGGATCCCCTCGGAGTTCGAGATGTTCGAGCGCGAGGATGGGGGCTACAAAATCCGCTTCACCGAAACCCTCGAGGGGTCGGTGACCATCAACGGCGACGAACAAAGTCTCGACGATCTGATCGAGCAAAACCAGGCCATCCCGGTCGACAGCGTGTCGACGATCGATGGGATGACTCAGATCTATGAGATGTCGTTTGCCCCCGGAGACTGGGGCCTGGTTCAGCTCGGCGGTGTCAACCTCTACTTTCAGGTGCTCGGTCAGCCCGCAGTCGTGGCCGGTCGCGGCTTCCAGGGCATTGACATGCCGGTGGTCGGCACGGTCGCGCTCGCGGGTATCCTCCACATTACGTTCCTGTTGATTGCCTTCTTGGCCTTCGACATCAATCCAGAGCTCGAGCGACGCAAGATTCCGGACCGATTTGCCAAATTCATGGTGAGTGACGTCGAAGATCCGCTGGAAAAAGAGAAGAAGGACGAATCGAGCGAAGATACCACCGCTAAAAAAGCCGGCGGAAAAGAGGGGAAATTCGGGAAGAAAGACAAGAAAAAAGAAAACAAAACCCCGAAAGTCGACGGCCCGATGAAAAAGAAGGTCGACGTCAAGAACATCGGAGTCAACAAGATGCTCGCCTCCAAGAAGTTGGGAAGCGGACCGCTCAAGAACATCTTCGGCAATCAGGATGGATTTGATTCCAAGATGAAAGTCGCGATGAGTGGCGAGGGCGGCGAGCTCCAGGTCGGTCGCGGTCAAGGCGGCATGGGCCTGCGCGGTACGGGTTCCGGGGGAGGCGGCGAAGGCTTCGGTCGCGTCCAGGGACTCGGAAACGTCGATACCGGTGGCGGCAAAGGAACCGGCGCCAAACTCGGCGAGAAGAAACAGCGCGAGGTCGAGCCCAACATGTCGAGAGGTCAGCCGAAGGTCGGAGACTTCTGTGACAAGGGCAACATCCGCAAGGTCGTTCAGGCTAAATCCAACGCCATTCAGTACTGCTACGAACGACAGCTTCAGAAGAACCCGAAGCTCAAGGGTAAGATCAAAGCGCAGTGGAAGGTGGCGCTCGACGGCTCGGTCAAGACGGCCTCGGTCGTTCAGTCGACCATCGGCAACTCTCAGGTCGAGAGTTGCATCACTCGAGTCATCAAGCGGATGCGCTTCGAGAAGCCCGACGGCGGTATTTGTATCATCAACTATCCGTTCGTCTTCTCCGGCGTCCAGTAAAGGTCCCTCGAGCTACACCGAACTCGACCGAGCGGCTGGGTGCTCTCATCCAGCCGCTTTTTGTGATCGTGAGAGTGGAGCGTTCGACAGAAGAGAATGGGTCAGCCCTCGAACGTTCCCTCGAAGGAATGGAAAATCAGGACGCCCGGAAGTTCGGCGAGCGCCTCCCAGGTCATCAGCCACGCGTTGTAATGGTGGTCGCTCTGGTCTTCGGGCATGGGATGGAACTCCAGTCGAGACGAGGCATGGAGCACAATGGCTCGCTGGTC
>JAQCND010000354.1 GCA_028274765.1 Bradymonadaceae bacterium | reverse complement strand
TTTCCTCGAGGAGAGCGAACCTCGGGATGTGAGAACCGAATACGGACTCGAGGACGACTTCGTCGTGGGGTATGTCGGCACGCACGGCATGAGCCATGGACTCGAGGTCGTCCTCGACGTGGCCAAGCGCTTCGAGCACCGCGACACGCTCGAGGACATCACGTTCATGTTCGTCGGGGACGGCGCCGAGAAACCGAATCTACGGGAACAGGCCGAGACGTGGGGGCTCGACAACGTCACCTTTCTTCCGGTCCAGCCGCGCGAGGAGATCCCGAGTTTCTACCGGGCCTGTGACATCTGTCTGGTGCCCCTCCGAGACAAACCCGTCTTCAAGACGGTGCTCCCCTCGAAGATGTTCGAGATCATGGCGACCGGGCGACCCATGATCGTCTCGATTGGAGGCGAAGCCGAACGGGTCGTCTCCGAGGGCGAAGCCGGAGTCTGTATTCCCCCGGAGTCTCCCGATGCTCTCGCCGAGGCGATCGAGGATCTCTACGAGGACGACGAGCGTCGCGAGGCACTCGCCGATCGGGCCGAATCCTACGTTTGGGACGAATTCTCTCGGCCGGTACTTGCCGACAGGTATTTGACATTGATGGAAGATCTCGTCGGTGCCACCACCGAGACGGCTCCGGCGCGTCCATGAGTCTCATCGATGACGTTCCCGAGTGACCACAATCGGCTCCGCCGCATCCTCGAAGCCCTTCTGACGCCCGACACTGTCTCTCGAGGCGACTCGGCCTGTTCCCCATTGGCCGATCGTCTCATCGAACGTGCCTGTGCGCCTCTCGCCTACCAGTATGCCCGCGAGCAGGAGCTCGAGAGGTGGATGGAAGCTCTGGAGACGACGTGGCGTCGGCACACGATCCGTGTGACCGCGCTCCGACAAAAGCTGGCCGACACTCTCGAATGGTTCCACGACGACATCCCCGTGGCCGTACTCAAAGGCGAGCCACTCGCGCGGCAGTTGTTCGGCGACCCGTTAGCCCGGACGAGTCGAGACATCGATCTGCTGGTGGCTCCGGAGCATATTGAACCGCTCTGCCGCCGGGCCGAAGCGCACGGCTATCAGCGTAAAGCCTCTTCTAGCTGGTCGACCAACCAGGTCGCGCTCGATCACCCTGATACCGGCGTTCGGCTCGAACTTCACTGGCAGTTGGCCCCTCCTCCCCTGCCGGTCCCCGAGACGGCCTCCGTGTTGCGAAGGACCGACCCAATGACCTTCGAGGGCATCGAGATCCCCGTCCTCGACCCCGAGACGACGTTGCTCCATCTCTGCTACCACTTTCACCAACACCAGGGGTTTTTGAAGGGACTGCTCGATATTGCGGGCTGGCTCGATCGCTTCGAAGACGAGATCGACACCGCGGCCCTGAGACGACGCGCCGAACGCATCGGCATCGAGAATCTCGTGCAGTGGCCCCTCTGGACGCTCTGGCGGTGGCTTGAGATCGACAGCGAGTTGCGCCGAGACACGTCCGATTTCGCCGTCCACGCCTGGTCGATCTGGAATGCTCGCCATCTTCAGCGTCGATATGTCGAACTTGAGGATGCCTCCTCGATCCTCGCTCGATGGCGCGAGTCCGGAGAGGGACCGTTCGACAAGTTGGCGAGCGTGTGGAGTCGCGCCCTGAGTATGACGGTCATCGATGGCGGGTGGCCCGACAAGCTGCGTGCCTTCGGCTATCCCATCGTACTCGGCTCGCATGCCCTCGGCCGAACGGTCGCCCGATGGACCGGGCGCGATCGGTCACTCAGCGATCTCGACGCCGGACCTGAATGTACGTCTCGAGGGTGGTGACGCGTCCCGAGGTCTCGAGGGTCGCCACGAGTCTGGGGGCACGCCGCGCCCGCCGCCACCCCCGCGAGACGGGGCCGTACTCGACGTGAAGTGACAGTTTCGGCGGGCCCATGCATTCGAAGTGGGCCTTGAGCGTGGCATCGGTCTCCATCGGACGCGACATCGAGGACGATCCACTCGGCTGGCTCTCCGGACACCCTCCGTCGGCCACTCGCGATGAAGAGGGAGGATTGGACTGACTATCGGGGGATGATGGAGGGGGCGAGGCAGAAGCCGTCCAGGTGACTTCGGTCGCCTCGAGCGTCTCGAGCGTGTAGTGCTCGGCGAGCTGGAAGTGGAGGCGATACGTGTGGGACTGTCGTCCCTTCGTGATCAGCTCGTCGTCGATGCGCCAGCAACTCTCTCCCTCGTAGTGGACCGCTCGGCGGTGACGGACGGGAGCGTCGAGTCGTTCATAGCCATCGTGCGAGGCCGTGATACTGCGACCGGGGGACCACTCCTCGATCGCAGCTCGTGCGCGCCGGGCCACTCGAAAGGCGTCCCAGACCTCGGACTGGTTGCGGTCGTCGACCGAGACGGTGTTGTGCGCCGGCGTCGAGCGAAACCAGTCGCGAGCTTCACCTGCGTCATACGTATAAACGCCCGGATCGACCAGCAACGGAAGGCCCTTGGCGCTCAGAAGGACCTGGAGCGTGTCGGCGTGGGCGTGGCCCGGAATGTGATCCGGTCCGATCGGACCCGCGTCGACGAGGGTGTAGTCGTCGTCGGGCGCCCAGCCCTCTCGCATCACCGCGTAGCCGCTGTCGGCGTGACAGAACGACGTGTGCTCCGAGGGGGCGGGCTCGAGGGCACGATATTGCTCGACCCCCGACGCTCCGAGCGTCCACCGGACGTACTCGAGGTCGATATTGCCGCAGAGATGCGCCCAGTCGTCTCGCTCGAACCAGCTCGCGCCCGCGGCCAGGAGTGGCCGCGCCTCCATCGGGTAGCCGGGCACGGTGTCGTTGACCATCGGCCCCGTGCCCTCCGGACGGATCAGCGTCGCGACGAACTGAAACATCGCCTCGAGCCGAGTCTCGATGTCGCCACACTCGCTCGCACGCTCCGGAGCCGAGATGAACAGCTCGAAGGCATCCTTCAGCACGAGGAGCTGATACGAGAAGGCGTTTTCCTCGTGCGAACCATCTCGCCTCGTCTGGCGTATCCACTCGTGCCAGAACTGCTCGACAAACGGCACGAGTTTGCGTCGCACTCGAGGGGAGAGGCGATTGCCGAGGTGGATCGACGTCCAGGCCAGGGCGTGGAGATTCGCCAGCAGGTGGTTGCCCTCGAGATCGTATTCGGGCCAGTCGGCCAGGTAATCGACCTGCTGTTCGATCGAAGTGAAGGCTTCCGGGGCCACCTCGCTCCAGCCGGGCGCTTCCTGGAGGGCGGCCAGCAATTTCGACCAGGCCACGAGCCGGCGCGAGGTCGGATACGGATGCCAACCCGACCCCTGTGGAAAGGGATTCGACGCGATCCAGTCGTCGATGGCGTCGAGGGCTCGTCGGGCGTATTGGGTCTCACCGCTCGCCCGCCAGGCTCGGGCCAGGTCGAGAGCCCACTCGAAGTAATGGAGGTTGAATTGCCAGAGATCGTCGTTCTCGGGCGCCCATTGCCAGTCGATCGAGTCCATGACGACCGGCGGCCGTCCGACGAATTCAAATCGTCCCTCGACGAGCTCGTCTGCCCGAGTGGGGACCGCCTCTGCCTCCAGGGCCAGCGGTCGTTCCAGCGGAACCAGCGCCGACTCTGGTTTCGAGTCCGGCCGGGGATAGTCGTCGGCGGCGAGCTGATACGGCCGGAGCATCCGCCGGAGTCGGTGATAGAATTGAGTGGGCTTCAGATGGCGGAGCGTGTGATAGAAGCGGTCGATCGTCTGGACGAACGAGGACATGGTATCGCTCACGCGTGGTCGACGGCCTCGAAGGTAGCGCGGGTCACGTCGGCGAGTTCGGGGAGGG
>JAQCND010000350.1 GCA_028274765.1 Bradymonadaceae bacterium | reverse complement strand
CAGTTTCAGCTCGGCGAGAGCGCATGGATCGTGACCGGATTCTTTCCGAAGGCCCGACGAGACGCTCTCTATCAGGATTTTCGAACTCTCATCCGCTCGTTCGACTTCGTCTCGAATTAGAGCTCGTTTCAACAGACTCGAACGGGGCTACGGCCGCGGCTGATGCGGCGATCACGGCGTTGCCGGTTCTCCACGTTTTCTTCGTGATCGCGGTCGGTTCCGCTCCTTTTAATCTTCGCACGTCCAGCCGCGCCCTCGCTCCTCGACGAGGGTCTGAAACCAGCTCTCAGCCGCCCGTCTCCGACGCCTCTTCGGAGATACTCCGTCTCGAGGCGGTGGTGATCAAACATCGAGTGACGCTGGTTGTCGCCCCGCTCCTCACGACAGGAAATCGCTCGGCGACCTGCCAGCAAAGAGGCTCACGTCAAGGATGAACAAGGCCGCTTTACAGACGCCATTTCATACCATTGATCCAAACATATGCATCACATCCCCCTTGCATCCGCCTTTATATTGGCTTGCCCGTGCCGTTCGGGGCTCCGATAGAGGGGCATCCATTCCTTTGATCTCCGGGCTCGCGCCCGGAGCTCGATGCTGTCGCCGCCCTTGGCGGCTCTCCAGGCGCCCATCGATGCAGGTCGATGAAACAGCGTTTATGATGGGTCGAACTCATAAAATGAGGCGCTTTTTTGGAGCGCCGGCTCCCAGCCGGTACACGGAACGCCTCACTCCATCCCTCGAACAAAAATGTAACTTTCATGACCTCGAGCGGGGCGGCCATGGAGACGAGTCACCTCCCCCCAGCGTCTCGTCGTCTCAGAGCCCACCGTCGATGACGGCCGGGCCACGCCCTTCCCCTACTCAATCGGAGACGATCTTCTGGACGTCTCCACCGTCGTGGTAGAGGAGATAGAGTTCACCCTCGTGATTGCGTCCAAACGAGCTCAGGCCCTGGCCCTGTCCCTCGAGTCCCGGGAGTCGAACGGGTCCTGCAACCTCTCCATCGCAGTATCGCAGGGCAGCCACGTCGGAACTGCAGTAGTCGCCGAAGATGTAGGCACCTTCGAGCGCCTCGAGGGCCTCGCCTCGATAGACGTAGCCCCCCGTCACCGAACACGCCCCGCGCAACGTCGTCTCGTCGGAGCGCAGCGGCCAATCGTGGATGGGTTCGACGTGATCGTCGACGCGATCGACGAGTTCCTCGTCGTACACGGACGTCCCCTCGTAAGCTCGCCAGCCGAAATTGGCCCCGCCCGAGGCATCCGCCGGAAGCACGTTGATCTCCGAGAACTTGTTTTGCCCGACGTCGGCGATATAGAGGTCGCCCGTCTCCGTATCGAACGAGTATCGCCACGGGTTGCGCAGGCCGTACGCCCAGATGGTGTCGAGCCCCTCCCGATCGACGAAGGGATTGCCCTCGGCGGCGTATCCGCGGTCGGCAGCGTCGACATCGAGGCGGTGCATCGCCCCGAAGGGAGTCGAGATGTTCTGGC
Source organism: Bradymonadaceae bacterium (assembly GCA_028274765.1). GTDB lineage: Bacteria > Myxococcota_A > Bradymonadia > Bradymonadales > Bradymonadaceae > CAJXPB01. The sequence continues at coordinate 14,770 of JAQCND010000350.1, read as the reverse complement.
CGTTGCCGATCGAACCGTGCCGATCGCCGGCCCCTCCGCCATCACCCATACCGACGTAGAGATACCCATCCGGCCCGAATGTGATCATCCCTCCGTTGTGGTTGTCCTCCGGGTCGCGCGGCTCGAGCAGGCGAGCGACCTCCTCGGTGCTGGCCCGGGGAGGCTCGGCACTCTGTCGCCGATATTCGGCGACCACGTTGCGGTGACCATCCTTGGGCGTGTAGTAGATGAAGAAACGCCCGTTGTCCTCGTACTCCGGGTGAAACGCCAGGCCGAGGAGTCCCCGCTCGGTGAAACTGTCGTCGACGCGATCTCGGATGTCGAGAAACGGAGTCTCGAGCAGTTCGCCGTCTCGCACCATCAGGATGCGGCCCGCTCGCTCGACGATGTAGAGTGTCGAGCGATCGCCGGGCGCCTGTGTCAGATGGACGGGGTTGCGAAAGCTATGGTCCTCGACGACGTCGACGGCCGTGAGGCCGGGTGATTCCGGGGGCGAGCAGGCCGTGTCGCCCTCCGAGGCAGCGGCCTGCCGGGACTCGGATGTCTCCTCGGAGCTGGAAGGATCGTCTTTCGAGTCGTCGTCGGTCGCTTCGTCGGGAGAACGACTCGAGGCCGTACTCGGCGACTCGTCGTCGCCGTCGCTTCCGTCGGGATGCTCACAGGCGACGCTGGCGGCCACGAGCGACAGTCCCGTTACGTATGCGAGCCATCTTCGAGTCATCGAGGGTCTCCTCGTGTCAGACATCGAGCGGGAGTGTCGAAATACGGTCGCGTCGGAGGTCTCTCAGGACGTACCGTTGGCGCGCGGATCGAACTCCAACCACTTCTCGAGCTCGGAGCCGATGCGCGTGGGCGCTTCCCGGAGCTCATCGATCGACTCGGACCCCGTCAGCATACAGGCCGTCTGAAGCGAACGAATGGTCGTCTCTGCAAACTGGACAGCAGCGTCGCGCCCTCCCTCGTAGGCCGAGCGGAGCCAGGGCAGCGCCATCCCGCCGAGATCGGCCCCGATAGAGAGGGCCCGGGCGACGTCGAGTCCCGTGCGAAGTCCGCCCGAGCCGACGACGTTGAAGTCGCGCCGATCCGCCTGAGCGATACACGCCGCCGTGGGAACGCCCCAGTCCCAGAAAATCTCGCCGACGTCGCGGCGCTCGGGCTTGGTACGGAGCGTTTCGACCCCGATCCAGGTGGTTCCGCCCGCCCCCGAGACGTCGACCCATTCGACACCGGTCTCGGCGAGTTTGTCGAGCGCCGGCGCCGAGAGCCCGCAGCCGGTCTCCTTGGCGACGACGGGTCGATCGAGTTCCTCGACGAGGCGCTCGATCCCGCGCAGACACCCTTGAAAATCTCGATCGCCCTCCGGCTGCATCAACTCCTGGCCGGGATTGAGATGGACGCACATGGCATCCGCGCCGATCATGTCCCCGAGTTCGGCGATCTCGGCGGTCTCAGCTTCGGCCGCCTGCACGGCACCGATGTTGCCAAACAGCAGGATGTCGGGGGCGATGTCTCGGACCTGGTAGGTATCGGCCAGCTCCGGTTCCTCCATGAGCGCACGCTGACTCCCCACGCCGAAGGCGAGTCCAAATTCCTGGGCGACGTCGGCGAGGGTGCGGTTGATCTCTCGGGCCCGATCGGCCCCACCGGTCATGCCCGTGATCAGCAGAGGGGCTTCGAGGTCGTGGCCCATGACCGTGGTCCCGAGCTCCACGTCGTCGAGGGCCAGCTCCGGCAGCGAATCGTGCAGAAACTCGACCTCTCCGAGCAGCGTATCCTTGCTCCGGGCCTCGACGTCCTCTTCGGCGGTCAGTTCGAGGTGATCGCGCTTGCGGTCCGAAATGTCGTCATCGTCCTGGGCATTCGACATGGCAACAGGGGGGTGGCAATCAACAATGGATCGAGGACGTTCGACTGCGAGCTATATCTAGAGACGAGCCAGAACACAACATCCCCCTCGTATTGAAGGGACAATCGCCTTTGAACGCATCCCTCGGATCCGGGACACCTCTCGAAGGTTCCGAGGGATCGAGCTCGCCTGCCGACCGGGTTGCCCTTTCAAAGCAAGCCGGCTGGCAGCCGGCGCTCCGAGAGACATATCGAAGGGGCCGAGGGCTCGAGCGTGTCCGCCCATCGGGTCGCTCCCCATGTCCTCCCCCGACGTCCCTCGACGAGATGGGCACCGACGAGAGGCTGGCGCCCCTCCGTATGACAACTCCCCCAAAGGTCACCGCCCCCCTCAAAGACTGAAAGACTCAAAGACTGAAAGCCTCCCACTCTCGTCTCGAACGGACCTTCGAGGCTGGCTGGCGTTCCTTGACATGACGACGCGACCCAAAGGTCACCGCCGGCTCAAAGTCTCAAAGTCTCAAACGCTCAAAGGCTCCCAATGAGAGCGACCGGGGCATGGGGTCACTCCGCTGTCTCGGTGGACTGCCCCCCACCCCCTTCGGCGATGCGGACGGAGTATGCGTTGGGTTCGATCTCTCGGCCGGAGGCTCGGGCATACGCCTGGGTGAATTCGGCGCCCAGAAACACGATGAGTGTCGAGTAGTAGATCCAGGCCAGCAGGACGACCAGCGAGCCGGCCGCGCCGTAGGCCGACCCGATCCCCTGTCCGAGATGCCAATTCAACACCATCTTGCCGGCCGTGAACAACACCGCCGTGATGACGGCTCCGACCCCGACGTCTCCCCATTTGACCTTGGCGTCGGGAATGTATTTGAACAGCAGCGCGAAGACGACCGTCAGCAGGCCGAGCGACACGGTGACGTTGAGGCCCACCTACACCCACTGCCCGGCCGGTACGTCCTGAACGAAGGTCTGAATGTTGGAGAGAAATGTCCCGACGACAATCGTCACGATGACAATCGCCCCGAGTCCAAACGCCATGACCAGTCCCAGCAGCCGTTGGCGGATGGTGGCCCATGTTCCGGCATCGGGATCGGTCTGGAGGTTCCAGATGCGGTTGAACGACATCTGCAGTTGGGCAAAGACGGCCGACGCCCCGACCATGACCAGAACGATGCTGCTGACGGTTGCGATCACGCCACCGCCTCCGGCCGAAGCATTCGCAAGAATAGCTTGGATGGTCTCGGCGCCGACGCCCTGGATTTGCCCGGCGAGCTGCCCTTCAGCTGCCTGTCGGCCGTAGACCAGTCCCGCGATGGCAACCACCAAAATCAACACGGGTGCCAGCGAAAAGATCGCGTAGTAGGCGACCGCGGCTTCCAGCGTCGTCGCATTGTCCTCCATCCACGCCTGAACCGTCTCCTTGGCTATCTGACCGTAACCTTTCTCGGGATGCGCCATCTCGATCTCTAAGTCCGTCGCATTCGATGCCTCACTGTGTTTGGAGCTGGTGTCCAGACCTCGGCGAGGAGCGAGAGCGTGGCTGTGCGTGCGAGGACAAGGAGCCGAACCGACCGCGCTCCCAAAGGAATCTTGGCGGGCCGGCGATGCAGCGCTCGCCGCATCAGCTGCGACCGCAACCCCGTTCGAGTGTGCTGACACCAGCTACTTGGGACGACGTTACCTCGAATTTCGAGGCTGCACGTCACTTGCAGCACGGAGAGGTCGGCGGTCGTACGTGTGCGTCTGAGCGTGCCTCCCTCGATAGCGTCGTTGCATTCCGAGATCCCGCAGGTAGTGGCAGCATGTCACTCCGAGCGTGAGCCCGGATCCCGCGATCCGAGTCCCGAAGAGGCGGGAACACGCTAAAGCGAACACGAGTGGGTCGGCAGTCCAGCGCCCGAGCGTCGATGTCGAACCATGAACCCGAGGGCAGTCGTATTTGAATGCCCCCCCTCGTGGTCGATCGCATTAAAGCTATAAACCACACATTCACGATTCGTTTCTCGTTATACCACCTCCATCCTCCCGCCAGGGCGTCGCTGAAGCCACGTGCCAGCAGGGATGCTGGCGCTCCGAACCGATATCGAGTCGGTCCGGAAGGCCCGGCTTCGGAGCGCCCCTGTACGTCCTCCGGAAGTGGGCTTCCAGCCGGCTTGGAATCGTAGAGCACTCGCGATCGAGGGTGAGCTATTCGTCGAGGCACGCCAGGTCATCGAGATCCTTGGTGAAATCATACGTTGAATCGAGCTCTAATGCGATTGCCCTCGAAGCAAAGGTATGAGCGGGGCGATCGCACTGGAAGTACGAGGCCTACAAAGGCGCTCCGAGCCCCTAATCGAGTCTATGCGGGAGGCCTGGCTCCGGAGCACCCCTGTACTCAGCAGTGGACTTCTAGCCGTCTCATATCTGCGGTCGTTCCGTCCTCGTGCGATCGCCCTGTAAATATGGCCGCCCCCATTCGAGGCACGACCTCCATCAGCGTGTCGAAAGTTCGCCTCGCTCCCCCTCGATAAGGAACGTTCGAGCGACATGTCAGGAGGAGGGCTCGCATCCAGAGGAAGTGGGCCTCCTCACCGAATCGTATCCGTGATAATTCCATTCTCATACGATGGCCCTCGGGAGCACGAAGATGAGAAGAACGCCTTCCTGAACACCGATGCCGATCGATTCCAGGGCAACGGCCGCTCCCCGAACGTCATCCCCGTAGCTGCTCGAGCAGGGTCTCCAGGTTCTCGGTCGGGACGTCGTGTTCGCGACCGTTGTCAATAAAGGCCTGGAGCTCGTCGCGCGTCTGATCGCCGACCTTGGTGAAGTGTTCTCGAAGATAAGTCTCCAGATCGAACGGGAGCACCGCCGAAGCGATGGGCAATCCCAACTGCATCGCCAGCGACCGAGCCCCGATCCGAACGGCCAGCGGAGGGGAAGCGTCGAACTTGGCGGCGACGATTTCGATCGCCTCGTGAGCAGCCTCCATCGCGAGATCGAGTTCGGCACTGCCGCGGAAGGCTTTCAACGACCAGTCGGCCAGTTCCAGTCCAGCGACGGTCGCCTCTAGGAGGGCGCTGCTAAAGAGGGCGTACGACTGGAGATCGTCTCGCACACCGGCCGGACATCCCCCGGCCTCGAGTCGATCGGCTACGTCGTGTGCAGCCGACGTCGAGCCGCCCCACCAGATGCGCTCGGCCGGCGGCATGAAAAAGGCGACGTGCCCCTCGGGAAGCTCCTCGCCGGGGAGCGGGGTCTCGTAAGCGATCAGCGAGACCCGTCCCGAGGCGATGCGTTCGGCAGGGTAGTGCGTTTCGAGATACGCACGGTCGTCGATACCGGGCTGAATGGAGGCCAGTGTCGTCTCGCCCACTGCTTCCAGAAGCTCGGGGAGCCAGTCGCCTCGGATGGCCGGAGAGGAGACGCAGAGCCAGACCTGGTCCCATTGGCGCTCGGCCAGGTCGTCATAATCGACGCAGACGTCGAAGTCGTCGAAGTCGTGTCGCTCCGGACCGCCGAATATCCGGTGTTCGTGAAGGGTCAGACCGGACTCGACGGATTCGCGGTACGTCTCCTTGACGACGTAGGTGAGATCGGCTCCGCTTCGGCTCAGATAGTAGCCAAACGACTGGCCGAGCGCCCCGGCCCCGACGATGGCAATTCGGTCCTCCGACATGACATGCACTCCGTACATTTCATCTTGAGTATGTCGATGACTCCCGGTGGAGAGCGATCCCGTATCCGCGGGCGACTTTCAAGGCGGCAACATCCCTCGTGCACTCGCGACGGCTCGGAGGGGAGGGCTCACATCGATACAGATGTCCACATGCCTCTCCCACCGGCGCACCCGCGTGTGCGCCGCCCGCCGCAGACCGGCCAGTCGCTCGAGGGGACTCCCCACCGCATCGAAGGGGAGGGGCGGGGCGGCTCACTCCTTCCACGCACCTGACAGCTCGCCGCACACCCCCTCGTTTATGATCGTCGGCAGTTCGGGCGGGTTTGTTGCGTATGACGATCGGCCATCGAGAACAATGCCTCCGGAGCGGTGTAAGATCGAGCCGACATGTGAAATGAAACGGCTAGCGCGTTCATCCCCAAATAGATGAAGCGACATGATCGGCTCGCCCCCACTTGGAGGCCCATCGTGAGTACCTCGAAACCGACGTGGCTCGAGCATCTGGAACCTCCGATAGCGGTGGTATTCGGCGGAGGCGCCAGTCTGGGGGCGCTCCAGGTCGGCATGGCTCGAGCCCTCGTCGAGGCGGGGGTCGAGCCGGACTCCATCGTCGGCACCTCGGTCGGCGCCCTCAACGGGAGTTTCCTCGCCCGTCGATTCGACGGCTCGCAGATCGAGCGACTCGAGTCGATCTGGCAAGACATCACCCGCGACGACATCTTTCCGGGGACCGGATTGTTCCGCACGTTTCGGATGCTGACCGGTGGGGAACTCTCATTGGCCTCCCACGACGGTATCCGCCGGTTGGTCGACGACTACCTCCCCGAGACCCACGGAGAGCTCGCCATCCCGACGACCGTCGCCGCCAGCGATCTCCTCAGCGGTGAAAAGGTGCCCCTGGCGAGCGGGGACCTGCGCGCAAACGTCGTCGCCAGCGCCTCGATTCCGCTCGTCTTCGAGCCAGTCGAGATCGACGGACGCACGCTAATCGACGGAGGCGTCACCTCGAATGTTCCCGTTCTGCCAGCCCGCAAGCTCGGGGCCAATTCGATGATCGTCCTCGATCCCGGCTATCCCTGCTCGCTCGACCACGTTCCCTCCGAACTCGTCGGGGCGGCCCTCCATCTGGTCACCCTGATGATCCGCCACCAGTCCCACGGAGTACTACACTTTCTCGCCGACGACTGCCGGGTCGTCTACATCCCCCCTCCCTGTCCCATCGACGTGGCCCCTCACGATTTTAGCCACAGCGAGGAACTCGTCGAATCCGGCTACCGGCAGGCGAGCGACTTTCTCGGCGACCTGGAGATCGGAGGGCCCGGCATCTACGGGCATCCCCATTTCCACGACGAAGCGCTATCGTTTGGAGCGTCGACATGACGGGTTCCGGCTCGTCGACGAAAGAGGTCCATCGTAAGAAGAATAAAGTTGCTCCGACATCGTGGAGTCAGCCGCTGGTGACGAGAGTGTGTCAGATAACAAGTTGAAACCCCGCTCGAACGGGCGACATCTTTGAGTGTGAGCAGCCGGAGACAGCTCCTCTCAACGCATGGAGTTCGATCATGCCCGTCGACATTACTGCCCTCTTCGTCGCATTACCCGTCGTGGGTCTCACGGTATTGGCCGTCTACTTCCTGTGCCGCGAGTGGGCCGACTCGCCCAGCAGTGAGACCGCCCCATCGGACGACACCTCGTCGCTTCGCAAAAATCTCTTCACAGCTTCCACGTGGTTGCTCGCCCTGGTCTACATCGTGATGGGGCTCCCCAAGCTGGGCGCGCTCTCCGACATCACGCATCAGTTCCAGAACTGGGGGTACTCCCCGACATTCATGTACCTGATCGGGGCGCTGGAATTCGTCAGCGGCATCGTGTTGCTGGTGCCTCGACTTCGACTGTACGCGAGCGTCGTGCTGTCCGTCATCATGACGGGGGCCGTCTACACCCACCTCGCCTTCGATCCGGCGGCCTACATCGCGATGCCGATCACGTGTCTCGCGATGCTGATCTTCGTCTCCTACGAGAGCTATCGACGGGAATGGCGAGACTCGAAGGACTTCCAGGAAGCAGCTCGCTGAGGAGCGGCTCCGCGAGCATCCTTGCGAGACGATGAAGGGCCGGTGCCGGTCGTTTTCTCATTCGTCGAGATGCATGTCGACTCGCCCGACGCACAACGTGTTCGCTGATGATTCTGTCGATGGTCACGTCTGTTGAGGTCGAATCCCTGACCGCTCTTTGCCAATCATGCTCGAACTCTCGACCGTCCTCGCGCACTGGTGGGTTCTTCCCGTCTCGATCGTCTTCTCGACCCTCGCCATCGGCTCCGGCGTCTCGGGCGCCCTCTTTTTCAGCCCCTTCTTCATGTACGGAGTGGGACTCGAGCCGGCGCAGGCCATCGGAGCCGGATTGATGACCGAAGTCTTCGGCATGGGCAACGGACTTCGCTCGTACGTCCAACAACGAGTGGTCGACTATCGCACGGCCCGGTGGCTGCTGCTCGGGTCGGTCCCCGCCATCATCGTCGGGGCGCTCTTCAGCTCGGCCATCTCGCCGACCGTCCTCAAGGGCATCTTCGGCGTAGGGCTCGTCATCCTGGCTGGTTTCCTGGTGTTTTTTCCCGCCCCCGACGACTGTGAACCCGGCGAACGGGCCGGCGACCTGATCGACGAGAAGTCCGCCGACAAGGGTGAGACGATCATCGAGGCCAGCGACGGCGAGACGTTCCGCTACCCGACCTGCTGGCGCCCGCCGGGCGTGGCGATGGCCTCGGCTGGAGGTTTGATAACGGGCATGATCAGCGCCGGTCTGCCCGAGATTGTGACCGCTCAACTGGTTCTGAGGTGTCGGGTGCCCCCTCGCGTGGCGGTGGCGACCAGTGTCTTCGTGCTGGCGATCACGGCCATGGTCGGGGCGGTCGTCCACGCCGCTCATGCCGAACCGGTCTGGTACGTCGTCGTCTGGAGCATCCCCGGCGTCCTGGTCGGAAGTGCCATCGGCAGTCGGGTTGGCAAATATCTCCCCGACGATCTGATGGAGACGGGTCTCGGTGCTCTCTTTGGGCTGGTCGGCCTCGGCGTCCTCGCCGTCGAATTTCTCTGAACATCGGCGACGTCCGAGGGGTATCATCCTCGATCATTTCGTGCCGATGTCCTGTCGAATCGGTGTTGCGCTACCGTCGAATGGCTCGTCCCTTCCGGGGGCATTGAGCGGGAATCACCAGTGGCCGGTGCCCGGTTCTCCCTTGAATGGGCCCACGACATCGGAGGTGATCCAGCCGCCGTAAAAATGGCCGGGCTGGGGTTCGGCCCGTTCGTCGCCCACCCAGGCTTCGTCGATCTTGTGGGCGTAGAAAGCAATGGCCCCGGTGAGAGGCTCGAAGCGATCGGTCGGGTCGTCGTATCCCCACGCGACCTCTTCGACGCGTTCGTCCTCGAGGACGAGGTCGTAGTAATGGGCACGTCCCTTCCATTCACAGAGGCTGCCGCGTTCCGCCCGGCGCTCGAGATGCTCGGAGACGACGTCGTCGGGCGGAAAGTAATAATTCGGCGGATGACTGGTCTCGAGTACTCGCCATCCCTCTCGAGTGTCCGCGATCACCGTGTCGTTGTGGACGACACGAAGACGGCGTTCGACCGTCTCCAGCCTTGGCGGTCGGGGATAATCCCAGACGGATTCCTGATCGGGGCCGGGTTCGACGGGGTCGGGACGATCTCGCATGACGGGCTCGCCGTGAAGGAGAGAAGAACGGACTCGTCTCATGGGATGAATCGCGGCGCCCCCGTGTTGCGTCCCCGTTCGGCTTGCCCCCCGAGATCGGGCAGACAGAAGGCAAATCTGCCTCATCGATCGGGAGAACTCCGAGGACGATTCCACGGAGGCGTCGCATGATCGACATGTCGGTAGGCCCGACGGAGGCAGATCGGACGACGAGACGGGGCTCTCGTTGTCGAGTCTCGTGAGTTGCTCAGGCGTCGCGGGCCAGGCGAAATCCCGTACACTGCCATCGATCGTCGGGGTAGAAGAAATTACGGTACGTCCGACGAATGTGCGAGGCCGGTGTCAGACACGACCCCCCTCGCAGGACGCGTTGATTGCACATGAATTTGCCGGTGTATTCACCGATTATGCCGTCGAAAGGTTCGAATCCCGGATAGGGGGCGTAGTCGCTGGCCGTCCACTCCCAGACGTCCCCGAACATTTGTTGAAGTGGAGCGTCTGGATCACGTCGATGAGGAGCCGGATGATATCGCTGTGATTCCGAGAAATGGCCTTCGACCTCGACACCTCGCGAGGCGACCTCCCATTCCTGTTCGGTCGGCAGGCGAGCCCCTGCCCATCGAGCGAAGGCATCGGCCTCGTAGTAACTCACATGGCAGACGGGAGCCGCCGGATCGATCGGCTGCCATCCGCTCAGGGTGTAGCGGTGCCACACTCCGTCGCGCTCTTCCCAGTACAGCGGATGCGTCCAGTCCTGCTCCTGGATGGTCTCCCAACCATCCGACAGCCAGAGTTCGACCCGTTCGTACCCGCCGTCTCGCATGAATTCCAGAAATTCACCACACGTGACGGGACGTTCGGCGATCTCGAACGGATAGAGCCGGACCTCGTGTCGAGGGCATTCGTTGTCATAGGCAAATCCATCGCCCTCGTGGCCGATATCATAGATTCCGCCGTCGACGGGGTACCACTCGAGATCGGAGGTCGATCCGACACGATGCTCGAACTCCGAGGTCTCGAACAAAGCCGGAGAGAGGGGGTTTTGAAAGAGATGGTGTTGGAGATCCGTCAGCAACAGCTCCTGGTGTTGTTGCTCGTGGTGGAGCCCCACTTCAAACAGGCTCGCCAGGTGGTCGTCGAACTCGTCCGAGGCAACGAGATCGCGCATCCGCTCATCGACTTGCTGTCGGTATTGTTGCACCTCGGAGATCGTAGGGCGCGTGACCATGCCGCGCTCGGATCTCTCGTGGGGAACTCCAGCCGCTCGATAGTACGAATTGAAGATGAAATTGTATCGGGGATCGATCGGCTCCTCGTCGAGCTGCTCCTCGAGGATGAAGCGTTCAAAAAACCACGTCGAATGAGCCAGATGCCATTTGACGGGGCTGGCCTCGGCCATCGACTGGACGACATAGTCTTCGGGCTCGAGGGGTTCGCATAACGATTCGGTCTGACTTCGAATGGTCTCGAACCGCTCGATCCAAGAAGCCCCGTCGTGTCCCCAGTACTGCATGGTGAATCCCTGCTGTTCATAAGGATGATATAGGGTCGTGTATGTATGAGCGATCGATTATCACACGTGGGTGATTCCTATCAAATCTGGGAGGCTGGTGGGCAGAGAATTAAAACGGCGAGCCGGGGGATAAAGTGCTCGAGACTGCCGGCCCAGCGTCACGTTGCTCGATCACATGTCACGTCATCCCCGATCGGACGGTCTTCTCGTTCATACCCATACAAACGGGACGACTCCCAGAGGGGGAGCCGCCTCGTTGGAGTGCCGTTGCAAGGAGCGTGAGGGCTCTCAACTCCATGTCCTTGACCTCTCAGCCGTCCTCTTCGTCCCCTTCTTCGTCCTCGTCGTCCTCGTCGTCACTGTCAGCTTCTCCGACGACTAGTTTTCCGACCATGCCGACTTGTTCGTGGCCCGGGACCTGACAGGCGATCTTGTAGGTGCCGGGATCGGGATTCAGAGTGATCGAGGTCTCTTTGCCGGGCTGAATGCGGTCGCTGTACGTATCGAGTTCGGGGATGGCCCAGCTATGAGCGACGTTGCCCTTGTTGACGAGGACGATCTCGAGCGTGGTCGAGGCGTCGATTTCGATCTTCTTCGGGCCGAATTTGAAGTCGGTGGCCTCGACGGTCACCGTTCGGTCCACATTGTCGCCGTTCGTCTCCTCGTCCTCCTCGGCAGAGAGCGTCATCGGAAGTGACAAGAGGGCGGCGAGAGTGAATACGGTTGCAGCGTTCAGATACTTCATCGTGTATTGGTGGGGGTTGGAGTCGATGAACAGAGCCCCTCGCACGAGGGGGTGACAGGAATTCGTGCGAGAGGCACGATGGGTTCGTGGATGCGAGCGATGAGACTCGTCGGAAGGAATAGCCCCTCCCGACCGAGGCCGATGAGTCCGCGATCACTCGCCGGTCGGACCGTTCCAGTTCGGGCCCTCGGCGAGGGTGTCGTTCTCGTACATGATGTGGATGAAGGGCTGCTTTTTGCCGTTTGGCAGCTCGAAGGCCGTCTTCACCGGCTCGAACTTCGGCCCCTTCGGCGTCAGCGTCACCGGAAGCACGATGCAGTGGGTGTGGTGCATCTGACCGGCGATGGTGTCCTCTTTGGCGAGCGGAAGCTCACTCTGCATGGCCAGCTCGTAGTTCTTGTCACGGACGGTCTCGGTCGTCATGCAGTGCATGACCTTCTTTTTGTCGGCGACCTCGCCGTTGATCATGACGTTGCCGACCGCCCAGAAGGCGCCCCAGGTGTAGACTTCCGGCATCAGCGGACTCCCCGTCCCCGTCGTGCCGTGGTGAGTGTCGTCGGTCATCACGCCTCCCTGGGTCTTGTAGCCCGGGAGCGGGGGCTGAATGACCAGCATGGGCTCGATGCGGTAGTTGTTGCCCTTGGGATCCGTGAACGTGATATCGGCTTCGACCTCGTCGGCCGTCTTGATCGGAGGTGCCTGGTTGTTGTCCTTCGACTGACGGTCGATGTAGGTGAGGTCGAGCGTACTGCTTTTGACGGGGACGCCCTTGTCCCCGAAGGGCCCCGGCTTCTTGGTGAAAGTCGTGCCGTCTTTGTAGGTGCGTCCCTTCTCGGGCACTCCGATCAATCCCGGAAACTTGTCGACCAGTTTCTTGACGGGCTCAGGGGCTTTTTCGGGAAGAGCAGCCGTCAACTTGGGATTCTCCTTCGTGCCGAATCGGTCCCCGAGTTCGCGCGGTCCGGGAAGGACCCAGTAGGTGACTTTGCCCTCCTTTTGGGTCACCCTCGCCCTAACGTCCTTGTCGGTGGGCATCTTGGATTTGTCCATCTTCTGCATCTTCTTCATCATCTTCTTCATCTTGGCCTTCTGGCCCATTTTACCTTGTTCGGCCTGGCCTTTTTGGGCCTTTTTGCCGGAGGCACATCCGGCCAAGAGGAGAGCGAGCGAGCCGATCAGAAACGAGATACGACGTCGTTGCAACATATCGATGCTCTCTGTTCGAGTGAGTGTGAGCGCTTGTCGAGATCTGACGTGTTCGTGCTCCCAACACGTGCGACGGAGAGAGTCGAGAGAGGGAGCCTCTTGGAGATCCCCCCGGTCGTGAGTGTTCGAATGGGCTCCCCTCGAGTGCGGGTACGGATACCTCTCGTCGAGAGGAGCCGACGTGATTGGGAGCTTCCGAGAGGAGACGTTGTCTATCTCGGGAGTCTCCCTTTCCGGGCCATCTCCGGCATCTGGAGCACTCGACATGAGGGACGAGTGCCCCGGGGACGCAATTTCAAATCGAAGGCGGGTCGAGAGAGTAGACCACAAACGAGTGTTTCGCCCCTTCGTCGCGGGACGTTTGTCGCTTCAGCGATGCTCCGGGTTCGGGTGGTCGAACCGGCAGCCCGCCTCCCATGCGGAGCGCTGATTGCCGTGGGCTGGGATACCGCCGTTGTCCTTGATCATCCGGGCCATGTGCATCAGATTCCACGTCAAAAACGTCGTGTTGCGTTGGGTGAAGTCGTTTTCTGGGCCACCGGAGCCCTCGTCGAGATAGGAGGGGCCGGGACCAGCTTCGCCGATCCAGCCGGCGTCGGCCTGGGGCGGCACCACGTAACCGATGTGCTGGAGGCAGTAGAGGACGTCGGTGGCGACCTGTTTGACCCCGTCCTCGTTGCCGGTGATGATGCACCCGGCGACGCGGTCGTAATAAGCGTACTGGCCGTCGTCGTTGAGGTCGCCCGACGAGGCGTAGAGCCGCTCGATGACCTTGCCGCAGATCGACGACCGAAAGCCCAGCCAGATCGGCGACCCCATGATCAAGATCTCGGCGTCCATGACCTTCTTTTGAATCTCGGGCCAGTCGTCCTTCTCGAACCCGTGTTCGGTCATGTCCGGATAGACGCCGGGAGGGATGTCGTAGTCGACGGGGCGGAGGACCTCCACGTCGACGTCGTTTTCCTCCATGATGGCCTTGGAGACGTCCATCAGCCCCCGCGTGTGCGACTGTTTGGGAGAGGGCTTGAGGGTGCAGTTCAAAAAGAGAGCGTTCAGATCGGAGTAATCCGTCTCGCTCTCCTCGCACATTTCCTCTTGCTTGTCGTTCAGCATGGAAACCTCGCCGTCGAGAGTCGTTGTTCCATCCAATCACATCCAGCGATACATCCCCCTCCAGAGGAGGATGATACTCGTTCTGATCGATGGATGGGGCCCGCGCCGGGTTTCAAAGAAGGGCGCAACCTACGGGAGGCGAGGCTGGGGCCGATAAACGAGGAGAGAGATCGACGGGGACGATCAATCCTTTCGAGCCATCCAGGCCCCCCAGAGGAGGGATTGATGGAAGCGGTCGAACGAGGTGAATCCCACGTCTCGGACGATGGCCTCGAGCTCGCCTTCGGGGGTAAACAAGATGCCATCCTCGATGCGCTCGAAGGTCTGCTCGACGTCCTCCTCCGACATGCCGGCACGGGTGAGGTGCGAACGCCAGGCGGCCCAGAGTCGATGGAACGTCTCGTCGGGTTCGACCCGGTACAGGTCGGCCCACACGAAGGGAGCAGCCGCTCGGAGATGGCTCGCGATGGAGCCAAAGAAGTTCCGTTTCGCCTCGGCATCCGGCAGAAAGTGAGCCACGACGATGGCGGTGGCCGCGTCGAAGTGCCGGACATCCGAGAGGGCTTCCACCGGCTCGCAGATGTACGTCACCCGTGAGTTGAGACCGGCGTCGTCGACCCGGTCGCGACACTTCTCGAGCATCTCGGCCGAGGGATCGACCGCCGTCAGCGTCCATTCGGGATGCGCTCGTCCGAGCCGAACGACCTCCGTGCCCGTGCCCGCTCCGACGACGAGTACCTCCGCCTCTTCGGGAAGCTCGACGTCGAGCATGGCGGGAAGGGTATCGTGGAGCGTGTCGTATCCGGGCGCCAGGCGGCGAATGCGCTCGTCGTAGGCGTCGGCGCGCTCCTCGTCGAATTGCTGGACATCGGAATCGGACATCACGATGGAGGGATGCAGGAAACCACCTATCCGAACAGATCATCATGCTCGAATCGAACGGTTTCGGAGGGCGAGCGAGCCTTGT
>JAQCND010000349.1 GCA_028274765.1 Bradymonadaceae bacterium | reverse complement strand
GAGGAAAGAGAGTTGGCTGGAGGGCTGATTTTTCGAAATCCACTTTCGCCGTGGTCGTGCCATCATCGGGTGGTACTCGCCTGCTCTCGACAGACGAGACCTCTTCTCCGCGAATCGACGATATTCACAGAGATCTCTCCTTCGTTCCCATGGGCGCTTGAATCTCACGAGATGGATACGAGCTCGTCCCGAATCCCACCTCGAACCCAACCGAGCCCCAGAGTTCAACTCGTGCGTGGCCCGTTGCCATTTGGAATCGAGTCCGTATATGATGGAGTGACGTATACAGACACGACGCATGTGATTCGAGTTGCCCGAATCCGACCTCGCTCGGACTCGCCGTCGGCGCGACATAGATCCCAGCCCACGAGCCCACGACGCTGCCATGTCTGAATTCTTCCAGATCTGCTTTTCGTTCCCTACCGTCGCCTACACCACGATGTTGGGGATCGTCTGTCTCTACTGGGTCGTCGTGATCGTCTCCGGGGGCGCTGGGATAGATGCGCTCGACCTGCAACTTGGCGCCGTCGAGGGAGGCGCCGATGCGGCGGGGGGCGCGCTCTCACACGTCTTCGCCGCGATGGGATTCGACATCGTGCCCTTCCCGATCACTCTGAGCATCGTGACGCTCTCCGGATGGGCGAGCTCCTTTTTCGGGACGCTCTATCTGTCGAGCTGGATGGGAGCGGGCGTATTGAGCGCCATCACCATGCTCGTCGTCAGTCTGGGCGTCGCCTTCGTCGCAGGCACGATTCTCATGCAACCGCTCCGTCCGCTGTTTCGCACGTACGACGAGTCGGGGGGCGATGCGATGGTCGGCGAAGTCTGTACCATTCGCTCCTCGTCGGTCGACAGCGAGCACGGCCGCGCTCGCTTCCAGGACGAGGTTCGCGACTCGATTCTCTCGGTCCGTTGTGCCGACGACAACTCGCTGAAGCGAGGCTCCAAGGCCCTGATCATCGGCTACGACGAGGACGACAACACCTATCGTGTCGAGCCCTACGAGGACGTCATCGGAGGATGAGTTCGAACCACTGAAGCTCGCCCTCTCGATGCGATCATTTATTGGCGTCGCGTTGTTTGTCGTTCGAGGGAGAGATAGCTTGATCGAGCGCCAATCACGTCATCTCTCAGGGCGCCCCCTCCCGCAGACATGCATGCCATCGTCCGCCGACCAATCCCCTTCATCCCTCCTCGTCTCGCCCGTACCGATGGTCGATCCCCCGAGCCGAGGGGGGGGACTCAAGTCCGTGGGATCTCGACGACGTGAGGTTGGGAGCGCCGGCGGACCCGCCGGCCGATCATCGAGTCGATCGATTCCCCCGAGCCGCGGAACGTGAGACACAGTTTGGGTCGCTTGACGGGTCGGATACCCGACGGATATGGTTCCGCCCAGTGATCGACGACATGGCATCTAGAATGTGCATCGAAGTGCGATCACGGGGCGAGTGTCCCTTGTCGGCGACACGGCCGCCCTCGACGTGAACGATGGTGCCCGTTGGCGTGCGGGTCCACACGACTGTCTTTCATCAACAACGAACTATGGAGCTTGCGTCATGCCATCTGTGCTTGGGTTTTTGGGCCTGGGGGCGGGCTTTGTGGGAAGTCTCATCATCATTGGAGTTGTTGCTCTCGTCATCGTCGGGATCTCGACTCTCCTCGTCTACCGGAAAGTCGAGCAGGGACGAGCCCTGATCATCAACGGGCCCTTCGGGGACGACCGACCCGAGGTGACCTTCAGCGGCGCCTTCGTCATTCCGCTCGTCCACAAAGCCGAATACATGGACATCGAGGTCAAGACGGTCGAGATTGATCGTCGGGGCCAGAACGGACTGATCTGCAAAGACAACATTCGAGCCGACATCACGGTCGAATTCTTCGTGCGCGTCAACCGCAATCCAGCAGACGTCCGTCAGGTCGCCAAAAACGTCGGGTGCGACCGCGCCTCCGACCAAGACAAGCTCGAGGAACTCTTCACCGCTAAATTCTCCGAGGCACTCAAGACGGTCGGGCGCGACTTCAACTTCGAGGAGCTCTACGGCAAGCGGCTGTCGTTCCGCGAGCGCATCATCGAAGAGATCGGTTCCGACCTCGACGGCTACGTCCTCGCCGACGTCGCCATCGACTACCTCGAACAGACCCCCCTCGGGGATCTCGACGACGAGAACATCCTCGGCTCCAAGGGGATCCGCAAGATCACCAAGATTACCGAAGAGCAGCGAGTCCAGACCAACGAGCTCTCCAACCAGGCCGAAAAAGACATCGGCAAGGACAACCTCGAGGCCAAGCAGGCACTGCTGGAGTACGAAAAGCAGGAGGCCGATGCCGAAGCCAAACAACAACGCCAGATCGAAGCCGTGCGCTCCCGCCAGCAGGCACAGGCCGAGGAAATTCAGGCTCAAGAGCGCGCCAAGGCCGAACAGGCCCGCATCGAGGCCGACGAAGAGATCGAAATCCGTCAGACCGAGAGTCAGCAAGAACAGGAAGTCGCTGAAAAGAATCGCGAGCGCGTCGTCGCCATCGAAGACGAGAACGTCGAAAAGGAGCGCCAGCTCCAGGTCATCTCTCGCGAGCGCGAGACCGAACTCAAGCGCATCGAAAAGAACAAAGAGGTCGAAGAAGAGAAAAAAGAGATCGCCGAGATCGAGCGCGACCGCATCTCGGTCGAAAAGACCAAGGCCGAAGAGGAGGAGAACATCAAGGACCTCCGCGAGGTCAAAGAGGCGGAACGCAAGAAGGAAGCCTCCGTTATCGACGCCGAATCCGAGGCCGAACAGGCGCTGATCGCCGACAAAAAAGAGGCCGAAGCTAAAGAAAAGGTCGCCAAACACGAGTCCCGCGAGAAGGTCACCCGCGCCGACGCCGAAGTCGAGTCCGCCGAGCGGATCGCCAAGGCCAAAAAGAAGCGCGCCGAGGGGATCCAGGCCGAAGAGGCCGCGCCCGGACTCGCCGAAGCGCAGGTCAAAGAAGCCGACGCCCAGGCCCAGGAAAAGCAGGGCCTCGTCGACGCCAAGGTCCAGAAAGAGCAGATGAAGGCCGAAGCCGAGGGCGAAGAAGAACAAGGCATGGTCGACATTCGCCTTCAGCGCGAGCAGGCCGAAGCCCTCGAAAAAGAAGGCATGGCCGAAGCCAAAATCGAACGCGAGAAGATGAAAGCCCAGGCCGAAGGCGAAGAAGAACAGGGCATGGCCGAGGTTCGCGTCCAGGAGGAGCAAGCCGAGGCGCTCAAGAAAGAGGGCATGGCGGAAGCCGAAATCAAACGCGAGAAGATGAAAGCCGAAGCCGAGGGCGAAGAGGAACAGGGCATGGTCGATGTCCGCCTCACCGAAGCCCGGGCCGAAGCTCACAAGAAAGAAGGCACCGCCGAAGCCGAAGTCACCGCCCAGAAGGGCGAAGCCGAGGCTCAGGCACTCGAAGAGCGCAAGCGCGCCGAAGCCGAAGGCATCCGCGAGGAACTCGCCGCCGAAGCCTCCGGTATCAGCGAGAAAGCCAAGGCGATGCAGAAGTTCGACGACGAGTCCCGCGAGCACGAGGAATTTCGCCTGCAGCTCGAACACGACCGCGAGCTCGACCTCGAACGCATCGGCCAGAGCGTCGATCTGGTCGAAGCCCAGGCTCAGGTCATGGGCGAGGCGTTCAAGGCCGCCGACATCGACATCGTCGGGGGCGACGACGCCTTCTTCGAGAACTTCATCCGTTCGGTCTCGGTCGGCGAGACGGTCGAGGGCTTCATGGATCGAAGTCCGACCGCCCAGAACGTCCTGAGCAATCTCACCGGAGGCGCGCCCAGCAACGGGGCGTCCTCGGGCGGAAACGACGGCTCGACGATCGAGCTCGCCGGTGACGGCGTCCAGGCCGGAGGCGCCTCGACGCTCTCCGAGATCCTCGGCGCCCTCAAGGACAACACCGACGAGGAAC
>JAQCND010000341.1 GCA_028274765.1 Bradymonadaceae bacterium | reverse complement strand
CGGGCTAAACATCGCCCTCGAGCCGATGCCGATCGGGGTGTGGCTCGGCTTCGCTTCGTTACAACCGACGAGGAGACCCACGAGCATGGCAGACACAGCCGAGGAGAGGCGGCACGGACGGGCCATCATCGTGAAATCGGGCGGAAGATTTGAATAAACGACTGACGAGTCGGGTCTGACAACATGCGGTGCGTTCCACCATGGAGGCCATGAGCGCACGCCCCAAACAGGGGCGTGGACGAACGGTGGGATCATACGTTAATGGAGAATTCTACCTCCAGCCGAGTCGGGGAACTCGGAGTGGTCTCCGACGTGCGGCGAGGCGCCCCGTCTTCACCGAGACGATGGTTGGCTCGACGCTACGAACGCTCGTCTCGACGTTGTCACTTGTGCTTGGAGTTGTCATGGTTCCCCCCGATCTACTGGCGCTCAGTTTTGGGTTCGCGATGGGATTCATCGGATCCGTTCCTCTGACCGGTCCGATCGCCCTTCTGGTCTTCCATCGCGGCCTTCAGGGTCGTTACTGGAGGGGCATCGCCGTGGGACTCGGCGGCACGACGGGCGAACTCATCTACTGCACCCTGGCCGTCGCCGGCGTCGGAGCACTGGTCAAACAGTTCCCGCTGGCCTCCGCCGGCCTGAAGACGATGTCGGCGCTGATTCTGATCGCTTTCGGGCTCTACTTTCTTATCGCGCCCCCCAACGCCGATATCTCGGAGGCCGAAGATATCGATCACGCTTCGGAGACCTGGCCCAAGGACTTCGGACAGGGTTTCATGATCTCGGCCTTCAATCCGATTCTCCTCCTCAACTGGACCGCTGCGGTCGCCATTGTCTACTCGATGATTCCGGTCGAACTCGACCTGAGCGCCAGGGCCAGCTTCGTCCTCGGAGCCGGGCTCGGGGTCGGCAGCTGGTTCTCGTTGTTGATCGTGATTCTCCGGCACTTCAAACGTCGGCTGCCGGAAGGACTGGTCGGCTGGGTCCAGCGCACCATGGGCGCCATCGTGCTCGTCGCCGCCGCCCTCCCCATCCACGACGTCCTCAGCGGCCTCTCCTGACGCCACGAGCCGCCGGACGAATCCGCACGATCCGAACTCGTCCGGCGGCATCTTTCCCCTGATCTTGAGGATCGAATTGATCGCCTCTCGAGAGGGCCGACCTCTCTAGAGAAACGATGGCCGCGCCATCATTCCGTTGACTCGGAGTGCTCCTCTCTCGGGTCGGCGGGGACTTGTCCATCGGGTCGACCAGTCGCCAGATCACGCCCTTCGTGGGGCGAGCCCTGACCCGTCGAGAGTTTGCGATCGCCTCGGGGATTCTCCGATTCGACCACCGAATTGCTGTGGGCTGCTCCCGATTGAGCTTCGCTCAGGGGTTTGGAGCTGCCGGGACGTCCCGACGAGAGTTTGTTGGAGTTCTCGCTGCTCTTCCGTTGGCGCCGACGCCTGGCCGCCGGAATCTCCCGAACGTCGAAAAGGTGCTCATATCCATCTGGAAGATGGTTGACGATCCGTGTGCGCATTTCGCTGTCGACGGTTTCGGCGAGAGCCTGGCAGACGGCCTGTGCATGCTCGAGCTGAAGAGCCCCTTCGACCTCCTCACCGACCTCGATACGATCGTAGAATGTCTCGAGCTCGAAAGTGCCGTTGGGTCGGTGCCGCTGGACGGCATCGGCGAGGGGAGCGGGAAGCTGACGGGCCAGGGCTCGCTGGTCACTCCTGATCAAAAGCTGGCCGAGGACTTCGACGGTACTCTCGGCGGCGCGCTCGGCTAACTCGTCCGAGGACCCCGAGTGCTTCTGAACGATCGTGGTAAAGCTCTGCATCTCCATGGACATCTCCTCGTCTCAATGGGCTCGTCTCAACAGGAACGTGGCTCGACATCCCCTGATGGGGACCCAACCGGCGCGAGGGGACTCGTCGCCGGCGTGCTGACATCACATGCGGCTGGGATTGCGTGAGGGTTCGACGCTCGAAGAAAAAACGAGCGTCGTCGGAGGGAAGGACAACTCACATGGCCGACTCCATTTCGTGCAAGGGGACGTTGTACTCGAAGTCTGCTCCGAGAATAACCACCTGCGACATCAGTTCAAATGGAGGTATCGTCGGTAACCCCCCTCCTCAGCCATGGGGGCATCCCCGGTCACGGAGCGTCGCCCGTCACGTGTTCTTTTCGGCCTGCTTCAGTGCCTCGATGGCTTCCCGAATGTCGTCCCGAACGCACCCAAAACAGTCCGACGTCCCGAGCGTGCCACATCCACTCTTGGGAAGATCGCGATAGAAGGTCAGCACGCGGAGCCCCTTGGGATCGCCGAGTTCGACCAGAGCGTCGATGCGGCGACGATGGGCTTCACACCCCTGGGCCTGCCGAAGCGCAATCGATTGCTGAAGCCAGGCGGGGAGGGTCTCCATCCAACCTTCCGAGGTCAGCAGGGCACGCATCTCTTCGCGGATGTCGGCCGCCTCGTGTCGCCAGGCCGCGCGTCCCAGTCGGCGGCGCACGACGGGGCGGTCGAGATGGGGCTGGAGGAGCTCGAACGCCGTGGCACGCATGGCCTCGTCGTCGCCGAACGCCGCGATCGCGTCCGCCAGCAGCCGCTCGTCGACGATATAGTCGGCTTCGAGATCGACGGCCTGTATGTAGTCATTGAATCCCTTGGCGCCGTGTCCCGACTCGACGTGGAGACGGCCGAGTAGATAGGCCAGATGAGGATTGTCGGGATAGACGTCTCGTTCGAGCGTCTCGAGCGATTCGAGCGCGCGCCGGTCTTCCCCCGACCGGTATCGGTCCATGGCTTCGGCCACCGATTCGCGTTCGAGAAATTGCTCGCGCTGGGCCTCCAGCTGGGTCCGCATCGTCTCCGCCGAGGGCGCTCCCCCGACGAGGCCGAGTCCGTACAGCAAGGCGCCTGTGGTGAGGAGAAGTCCCGCCAGACCCATTCCCGCGCCTCCCCCGATCAGCCCGAATCGCACCCCCTTCGACTGCTCTCGAAACCACTCGAGCCCCGAGGCGACGAGGGCGACGAGCATGGGACGATCGTCGTCGGACGCCTCGGCCGGAACCGTCTCGATATCGGCATCATTCTCGCGAACATCACCCCCTTCGGCGGAGGCGACCGACGTGTCGGACGCGGTGCGAACCGGTCGGGTCGGAATGCTGGCGGGATCGCGGTCGCCGTCGAGCATGGCCCGGAGGGCGTCGGCCGACTGGGGACGTTTCGCCGGATCTTTGGCGAGGAGTTGACGCACGATGCGTTCGAGCCGGTCGGGGAGGGGGCGTTCGGGTGAGACGACGTCCGAGAGCATGGGCGGAGGGGTCGAGACGTGCCTCGCCATGACCTTGGCCTGGCGGTCGGCCTCGAAGACCGGGCGCCCGGCGAGCATCTCAAAGGCAATGAGCCCGAGCGCATACAGATCCGTCCGAGCATCGACCGGGTCGCCGGCGGCCTGCTCCGGGGCCATGTAGGTCGGCGTCCCGAGCACGACCCCCGTCTGCGTGAGAGTTTCGCTCTCGTCGCCGGTGGGGACGCGGGCGATCCCGAAATCGAGGACCTTGACGACCTCGCCCTCCCGGCCCTGGGGCGTCAAAAAGATGTTGGCGGGCTTGAGATCGCGGTGGACGACGTCGTGGTCGTGAGCGCAGGCGAGGGCCTTGGCGAGCTGCTTGAGCACCTCGATGGCCCGCTCCGGGGGGAACGGTCCCTCTCGGTCCAGGCGGTCGGCCAGCGACTCCCCGTCGAGCAGCTCCATCACCATGTAGAAGGAACCGTCGTCGTCGAGGCCGAAATCCGTCACCGAACAGATATGGGGATGGTCGAGATGGGCGGCGGCTCGGGCCTCGCGATGAAATCGCTCGACGAACTCCGAGTTGTCTGACAGCTCCGAATGCAGGAGTTTGACCGCCACCTCTTTTTCGAGCAGCATGTGTTCGGCGCGGTAGATCGTCCCCATTCCCCCGGAGTCCAGCGGTTCGAGGAGCCGGTAGCGGTCGGCAATACAACGAGAGGTCTGGAGCGTCTCCGACGAGGGGGCGTCGGCCTGCGAGGTCTCCGACGTGGGATCGACCTCCTTTCGAGTGGAGGAAGGGGCCTCGGACGAGGAGTTGGGGGAGGCGGAGGCGTCGTCCGATGCCGGGTCGCCCCCATCTGCTCGCGTCTCCTCGTCGTTGGATGGCACTGTCGACTCGTCGCTCGTCATCGTCACATGAGAATGAAACGGGTTGTCGAGTGTGTCGCGTCCTTCCGCCCATGAGCGGCGAATCGACCCTAACGCCGATGCTATCATCTCCCCGGCGGTGATGCCATCGCCCCCGACGGACTCCGCCCGTCTAACCGGGCTACCACATCACGGTGGCCGGTCGGTGGTAGCGGGAGAGCTCGTATCTTTACAAGCGCCCCCCCGAGGCGTACGGTTCCGCCCCGTCCAGATGATGCGTTTCGCGCTCTCATGCCCCTGGCACGATGATGTGTTCGCGGATGTCGACTTCGTCCCGTCTCGCCCGTGCCCTTCTCGTGGTGATGCTACTATCGCCGGGATGGGCCTGTACGACCGATACCGAATCCTCGACCA
>JAQCND010000335.1 GCA_028274765.1 Bradymonadaceae bacterium | reverse complement strand
GAAGAGCTTCCGCCGCACGCGGGACTTGGCCATCACCGCCAGCGCCGTATCCAGCTTGCGGTGGCGCTGCATCGCCTGTTTCCAGACCCGCTCGACACGATCGAATCCGCGATCCAATCCGAAGATATGCGTCGTCACCGGATTGGCCGTAATCTGCACAGTCTCGTAGCCGAGGTCCTGCATCCGCTCGGCCAGGGTCGGAATCGACTCCCCGATCATGCGGGTCTGGGTCGTGGCCCCGTGGCGGTGGGGGAGAAGTCCGGTGAACATCGAGGCCGTCGCCGGAAGCGTCCACGAGCCGCTCGAACGGGCCTGCGAAAAGTGCGTACCGTGTTCTCGCGTGTACTCGAGGCCATCGTGATCGCGTCGATCGGCGGCCATCGAGTCGTACCGCAGACTGTCGGCGACGATGAAGATGACGTTGTCGGGATGCTGCTCCGTCATAAGACTGGCTCTCGCGAGGGCTCGATGGCGAGTCCACCGGCGGTCTCCCCATTTTCGCCCTGCGACGACGTGTGTGGAAACGATAGAATCCGAGCCGCCTGCACATCCACGACGAGAGAGCGCGCGTGACAACACTGAGGTATGTTGCCCGAATCCCTCTCGAGGTCGTGATACCCGTGCCGGGCGACATGCATGTTCGAGATGACGGCGTGCGTGCCATCTTCCGGCGCTCCTTTCCCGAATCGGTCGTTCTCAGGGGGCGACTTTCATGCTCCCTTCGAAATTCCTCTGGACCCGCATTCGAAGCGCGAGCGGACGTTATCACAGGCCATCACCGGGTCTCAATACTCTTTTAATCCGTACTATTTCGATCATTGAGACGCCAGCCCCTCGCCGATCGGGACACCTCGACCGATCAGACGGACCTCGGGCATCGAGAGCTCTCGCATCCTACCCGCCGTCATGGCGGTCGGCGTCACGGAGCCTCAAAAAACTGAGGGGTTTTTCGATGTGGCTGTCGTTTTTTGGTTCGCCTTGTCGAGTCGAACCCCACGAACCCTCCGACGTTCGACTCGTGTCGTGTGAGAACAACCGCGGATCGTGATTTGCAGCTTGAATACGTTCGGAGATGCACGACGATATCGCTCGAGTGCATTCGACCGGGTCGCACCACGGATGGATTCATCCCCGTGTGCTTCAGTTGCAGCCGGCGCATTCGAGTTCGTGGCATGACTGTGAGATACTACATTCAACCCGCCCCCCCCAACCATGGATACTCGACGCACGTTCTCGTTCGTTTGGCTCGTCGCGGCATGTCTCGTCGTGTTCTCGGCCTCCACCCTCGTCGGATGTGGTGGCGCCGACGATGGGGGCAGTGGCTCGCTCCCCGGAAGCTCGAATGGCGACCCGGGCTCGTCCTCGGGGGGAGAGAGCGTCGCCAGCCGCTCCGGGGGAGACGAGAGCGCGCCCTCCGAGAGCAGCTCGTCGTCGGGAGGCCCCGACGATGGAGCTGCCCACGATCGGGGAGGCAGTTCCGGGGGCACGACCGGAGGTGGGTCCGGCACGACGTCTGGCGGCAGTGACGGGACGTCCAGCGGGGGCACGACGAGTGGTTCGTCGAGTGGCGGTACCACGACGGGCGAATCCCGCGCTCGTGATGGCAAAGGAAGCAGTGGCAGTACGGGTTCGTCCGGCAGTTCCAGTGGGAGTTCCTCGGGCACCCCCAAACCCGAGGCGGGTCAGTTGACGGCCGGCGAGTGGAACGACCTCGAACACTGGTCGTTCTGGCTCGGTCTCTTCGACGATCCCGCGAATAGCCAGACCCAGCAGCGCGACTTCACCCAGCACGAACAGAAGTGGGGCATCCACACCCGAGATCGCGTCCCGGTTCGCGTCGTCACGCCGAACGACGAGCCTGTCGTCAACGCCCGAATCGAACTTCTCGACAGTCAGGATCAGACGATCTGGATGGCTCGAACCGACAATCGCGGACGGGCCGAGCTCTACGCAGGCTTCGAGGGACAAAACCCATCCGGTCCCTTCTCGATCGAGGCTTCGTCGGCCGGGGCAACGGCGACGGCGAGCGACGTGACGCCGATGTCGGCCGGTGACGCCCGAGCGGTGCTGACGCTCCAGCAGGCCCAATCGGCCGAGAAGGCCGTCGACGTCATGTTGGCCATCGACACGACGGGTTCGATGGGTGACGAACTCAGCTACATCCAGTCCGAGCTCGCCGACGTCATTCAGCAGACCCAGTCGCGCATCAGCCAGGATCTCTCGATTCGCACCAGCGTCAATCTCTACCGCGACGAGACCGACTCGTACGTGGTGCGCTCCCATCCGTTCCGCCAGGATCTCTCGAAGGCGGTCGCCGACGTCCAGTCCGAGCGAGCCGATGGCGGCGGCGACTACCCCGAGGCCGTCGACCAGGCGCTCTCGAATGCCATCACCCAGCACCAGTGGCGCGACAACGCTCGAGCCAAGATTCTGTTTCTGGTCCTCGATGCGCCGGCTCACGACAAGAGCCAGGTCAAACAGCGACTCCGCAACGCCCTCGCCGTCGCCGCCGACAAGGGCATCCGCGTCGTGCCGGTCGCCGGCAGCGGGATCGACAAGTCGACCGAATACCTCCTGCGCTCGATGAGTATCACCACCGGCGGCACGTACGTCTTCTTGACCGACGACTCCGGGATCGGCGGCGATCACATCGAACCGACCATCGGCTCGTACAAGGTGCGATACCTGAACAAGTTGCTGGTCGACATCATCGCTCGTTACAGCGAATCCATCGTGCGAGTGAGCTCGAACTGAGTCCGTCCGTTCCGACCTCCGTTCGAATGAACGGCAACCCCGGTGAACGTCTCCTGGCCCTCGGCGTCCATCGGGGTTGTTTAAAGCCTCGACGCATCCGATCGGGGACACCCGGGCGAGATGCTCCCGCGGTGAGCCGACGCTGTCCATCCGATGAGTCTACCACTCTGTTCACTCTCCGTCATGATACCTCGCATACCGAAGAGCCCTCTCGAATGGCTCGACTGACTGGAGCGAGCACGATATGATTTCTCTCTCCATCAGCAGATAAGCACGACACCGAGGACGATCGACCGTCACGACGGCTCCCAGCCTATCGAGCTCCCCCCCTCGAGTGGTTTGGTGAGGCGCGATGTATCGAACGTCGTCGTCGAGTTCGAGGCGATGGTCACCATGATCGCTTCGGTGCCATGCGAGCCAGGTCACGAGAAGGGTCAACGCGCCCAATCCCCAACCTATGTAAGTTGGAGGTCTGAAAACGGCCTCGCGATATGAAAGATGATGTTCGTCGAGGGCCAACAACAGGGGAATTCCCCAGAAGGGGAGTGCAACGAGTCCTCCATATCCCGCGATATCCCACCGTGACACTCGCCAGTTCAATATCGTGTGTTCACGGCTTCGTCTGACGTCAACAATGTCTTCGGGCATTTGGGGACGCTCCGAGGACTCGTCGAGGCGTGCAAACCATCCTCGACAATAATCGCGACTCGAACGGCGTTGCTCGTCGAGAGATTCGGCTATCTCGAGCGTGACGTCACATCGGCGGGCCAGACAATCGAACAAGCGCATGATCGACTCGGCGTCGCGCGAGCGAGCTAGCACGTGCTTCCAGTCGACGATTTCGGCCCCGACGTCGTCGAACAGTCCCCATTCGTCTTCGGAATCCGGGGCCGATTCGATCAACTGTATCTCCCAGTACCGAATACGTTGCTTGGGATTCGAATCCGATCGAGTCCTCCTGACCTCCGTGTTCAGTCCCATCCACTCGACGTCCCCCAAATCGATCGAGCGATGCGAAGTGAGGATCGTTCCATCCCGGAGATCGATATTTTCGATGTCGTCGTCCAGTAACTCGTCGTCGATATCAGGTGGATACGCCGCTTTCATATCCACTCCTCGGTTGGATTCAAACATCCGGCGTCACGATCGCACGAATAAGATATCGTATCATGGGAACACGGTCATCGTGACCGACATGTAGTGAAACGTGCTCCCGGCGAGGACGAAGAGGTGCCAGACGCCGTGGTTGAAGGGAAGCGACTCCCAGACGTAGAAGACGACCCCCACCGTATAGGCGAGACCTCCGGCGACGAGCCAGGTGAGGGCCCCCGTCGACAGCGTGTTCGTGAGCGGCTCGAAGGCCACGACCGCCAGCCAGCCCATGCCGAGATAGAGGGCCAGCGAATGCCATTTGACCTGATCGAGTCGGGCGAACTTCAGCACGATGCCCGCGATCGCAAGCAACCAGATCACGGCGAAGAGGGTCCATCCGAGCCCGCCATCGATCACGAGGAGCGTAAAGGGCGTGTATGTCCCGGCAATTAGCAAATAGATCGCCGCGTGATCGAGCATCTGAAACCACGCCTTCCACTCGGGATGGCGGCATCCGTGATAGAGCGTCGAGGCGGCATACAGCGCGACGAGTGTCGTGCCGTAGAGGCCGCACCCGACGACATGCCAGAGACTCCCGGATTGGACGGCGGCGACCATCAAAACGATCAGCCCCGGCAGACTCGTTGCGAGTCCGAGTCCGTGTGTGAGGGTGTTGACGAGCTCCTCCGACGACCATTCGAGCTCGAAGGGGGCGTTCGTCTCGGAGCCCTCGTTCGGCGAGGAGGCGGGGGAAGAGGAGGACATCGTGGACCTCGCGCTCGGAGGATAGGTAATCATCGTTCACAATAGGGGCAACATCCGGGGAGATACGTTTGTTCCCGGTGATGTTTGGGGGGCCTCGACTTGCGGACCCCCAGATACATCTGAGTTCGCATCGGCTCCTTTTACCGATGGAACCCTCTCCCGACCGGTGCTCGCTTCCACTGCCATGTCATGTGCTTCGATTTTGGCGCCATCGACTATATCCTGTGACGCATACAGTGGTCGCCGTTCGGGGATAGCGAACATCCATGTGATGTCGACGTCGGGGACGTTGTCGTCGCGTCTCTCGGCGTATGGCCGTCGACTCTCGTGTCGAGACGGCGCCCGTATTGACCGCGAGCTGCCGGACGAGACGACGGCTCGACGCCCTCGAACCACGACCGACTCGGACCTCTCGCGACAGTATACGCTTGCGCTCGACTCCACTTCCACTCGCTCGTCCCCCAGCAGATCATGATTCGACTCCACGCCTCTCGGCTCTCTCGACTCGTCGCCTGTCTCGCCTTGTGGATACTCGCCGGCGCGGGGTGCTCCGGCGAGGCGGACGACGCCGCCGACGACACTCGCCAGCCCGAGAAGACCCAGCGTCCGAGCGGGACCGGCGATGCGGGGGACACATCGACCGAGATCGAGCCCGACGCCGACGATGGCGTCGTCTCGCGCCTCGATGTCGCCTCGCTCAGCCCGAGTTGGTCGCTGTCGGGACCGCCCGATGCTCTTCCCAACCGGGTCGAACTCCAGTTCGAGCGACCGGTCGCCGGACCCGACCAATCCAAACCCGGTTCGAGATCGAAGCTCCAGGTCAGCCCTCCGATCGAGGGCACGTGGACGTTTACCTCTCGTTCGACCCTCGCCTTCGAGCCCAAAGAGGGATTCGAGCCCGGCACGAATTACCAGTTTCGGGTCGAGGCCCTCGAGGTCGAGCGTCCTCGTCCGGGTCGCGGCGATGCGGGCAGTGGAGCGAACGACAAAGACGAGGTCCCGAGCCAGCTCCTCCAGCCCGAGCAGACCTGGAACGTCGAGCACGCGACGGAGCGCTTCAAGCTGGTGAGTCTCTCGGAGGCCGTGCCGGCCGACCGCCGCGATCGCGTCCAACTCGAAGCCGTCTTCTCGGCGCCCGTCGACCACGAGAAGCTCGGCGACTACGCTCGATGGCGCCTCGACAGCGAGCCCGTCGACTCGGTGACGTATGAATCGGGGGACGCCGATCACGTCGTCGAGATCTATCTGACGGACCCCGATCTGCTCGATCTGGCAGCCAAGGGGGGCGTGACGATGCGTCTGAGAGGAGGCTTGCCCTACGACGACGAGATTCGAGCGCCCGCCTCCAAAATCGAAGTGGGCCTCAACGATGGACTCGAGATCGATATCAAGGACGTCGTCCTCAAGGAGGGAACGGAGGGATTCTACCTCCACGTCATCTGCGACGATCCCGCCTCGGGGGGGTACGATTACTACTGGGACGACGAGTCGGGGGAATCGTATCGACTCCACGAACGATGTCAGCCGGCCTCCAACGACCTCGAGGAGTACGTCGACATCAACCCGGACCTCGATCTCCGCGCCTCGCCGACCGAGGGGGGATTTCGACTACTCGGCGACTTCGAGCGCAAGACGTACACGCTCCGCATTCAGCCGGGATTGACGTCGACCGACGGCGGCGTCGTCGCCGAGTCGTTCCAGAAGCGATTCGACGTGCCTCCGCGCTCGCCCCTCGTCTCCGTCCCCGTCAGCGGCCGCTACATCCCTCGCGAGATGTGGAAGCACCTCGCCATCCGCCACCGCAACGTCGACGACGTCGAGGTCAGTGTCCGCCACGTCCCCCGCGACAACATGGTCTTCTGGATGAGCGGCGAGGATCACGATGCGGACGAGCGCACGTCGAACCTCATCACCAAGGAGACCATCTCGGTCGAGGGTCCGCTCGACAAGACGACCACGAGCTGGGTCGACGTCCGGCGCCTCGTCGACCAACCTCGTCCCGGCGTCTACGAGCTCAACTTTTCCGCCGGCAACCAGCGAGATACGGCTCGCGTGCTGGTCACCGACATCAACCTCGTCGTCAAGCGAGCGGCCCCGCCTCCCGATGGCGAGTGGAGCCGCGAGGTCCTCGTCTGGGCCAGGGACGTCGAATCCAACGAGGCGCTCGAGGGCGTCGAGATGAAGGCGATTCGTCAGAGTGGGGACGCGCTGGCGAGCTGCACGACCGACGCGAGCGGCGGATGTCAGTTGGTCCTACCCGACAAACAGCTCGATCCGAGCCCGCCGTTTGCCATCGTCGCCAGCCAGGGCAACGACGTCACGTACCTGAAGTACGACGAGCTCGAGACCGAGATCGATTCGGTCGATCGACATGGCGAGCCGTACCGCTCGAAGCAGGCATATCGCGGGTCGCTCCAGAGTGAACGAGGGGTCTATCGACCCGGAGACACCGCCCACGCGACCGGATTCATCCGCAACGACTCGAACCGGGCCCCCGAGGCGGGCATGCCCGTGACGCTCCAGCTCCGCGATCCGCGCGGACGACTCGTGCGAGACGTCGTCCGAGAGACCAACGCCGCCGGCATGGTGACCTTCGAGCGGACGTTTGCCGACATGGCGGCGACGGGTCAGTGGCGATTGAAGATGAGTGCCGGCGGGGAGACGCTGGCGACGCACGACTTCAACGTCGAGGAGTTCGTGCCCGAGCGCATGGATGCCGAGGCGACCTTCGAACAGGAGGATTACGGCTTCGACGATCGGCCCGGCGTCGAAGTGGAGGCCGAGTATCTCTTCGGCGCCTCGGCCGAGGGGAGTCGGGTCGAGCTCAACTGTCGCGTCCAGCCGACCGAATTCGAGCCCAAACACAACCAGGATTACACCTACAACCCCCTGAACATCCAAGATGACTACGATCCCGTCTCGCTGAAAACCACCCGCGGCGAGATCGGCGGAGGTGGCGGGACGCGTTTGGAATGTCCCGAGATCGCCGAGTCGAGCGCGTTCCCCACGACCGGTCGACTCCTCGCCCAGGTGGGCGTCCGGGAGGCCGGGAGCGGACGAGTCACACGCGCCTCAGCGGAGGCTCGCGTCCATCCCGAAGACTTCTATGTCGGGCTCAAAAGCTCCGCCGACGAGGTCGATCCCGGCGAGACCTACACGGTCGACGGGATCGTCGTCGACTGGAAGGGGCGCTCGCGTTCGTACGACGACACCATCCAGCTCGAATTCGTCGAACTGCAAAGCGAGTGGCCGCGCTACTACGACTCCGACGAGGGCGACCACCGCTGGAAACAGCACATGCGCCCCGCCATCGAGGGGACCAAGACGGTCGAGGTCGACGACGAGGGACGATTCGAGGCGGAGTTTACCCCGGGCGGCGTCGAGGCGGGCTATCTGGTGCGAGCCCGGGCGGGCAACACCGAGACGGCGCTGAAGTTCGATCCCGGTCGACAGCACTACTGGAGCCGGGGGCCGCGCTCGACCCAAGACCGCACGCCTCGGCCTCAGGCGCCCACGTCGATGAGCGTCGACGTCCCCGAACCGATCGAGGTCGGTCAGCCCCACAACGTGACGTTCAAGGCGCCCTTTGCCGGTCGCGTCCTGTTGACCCTCGAGACCCACCGCGTCCGCCAGTACCAGTGGAAAAAGATCGAGGCCGGCAAAAACGTCTGGACCTTCGAACTCGAAGACTTCGCGCCCAACGTCTACGTCGGGGCCTTTCTCGTCAAAGATCCCCACCTCGAATCCGACTCGGCCTATCTGCCGAGCCGGGCCTTCGGCATGGCGAGTGCTCGCGTGCGACCCACCGAACACACGATGCCGCTCTCGGTCGAGACGCCGAAGGAGATTCGTCCCAATCGCACCCTCGAGGTGACGGTGCAGGCCGACGGCAACGGCCAGCGCTCCGGGGATTCGCCGCGCTACGTCACGGTGGCGGCCGTCGACGAGGGGATTCTCTCGCTGACCGACTACGAGACGCCCGATCCGCGCGATGCTCTCTTCGCCAAACGCCAGCTCGGGGTCGATACGTTCGATACCATCGGATGGGCGTTGAGCTTTCCGCCTCGCGGACAGTCAAGCAGTACAGGGGGAGGAGGCGGCGGCGAGCGTCCCGGTCGCGTCATGCCCGTCGAGCCGGTCTCGCTGTGGTCGGGCGTCCGCGAGATGCCCGACGACGGCGAGCTGACCGTCGAGCTGGAGGTGCCGCAGTATCGCGGCGAACTCCGGGTGATGGCCCACGCGGCCGACGCGACTCGGACCGGGATGGCCGAATCGAAGGTCAAGGTCCGAGACCCGATCTCGATTCAAACGACCACGCCCCGCTTTTTGACCGCCAACGACCGGGCTCAGATTCCGGTCTTTCTCTCCAACACGACCGACCAGACGCGCACGGTCGACGTCACGCTCGAGGCCTCCGAGAAGGACATCGCCGGCAACGTCGGCGGGGCTGACGTCGACGAGACGCTGATCGAACTCAAAAACGCTCCCGAGCGCACGGTCGAGATCCCGGCGGGCGACTCGAAGACGGTCGTCTACGTCGTGCGAGCCAATCGCCACGGCGGTGCCGCCGAGTTCGAGGTCGAGGCGACCTCCGGCGACCTGACGTCTCGCGCGAACTCGACCGTCCCCTTCAACGCCTCCGGCCCCCGGGAGCGTCGGACGCAGAAGCTGGAGGTCTCGTCCGGCACGATGGATCTGACGCAACATCTGACCGGCTGGGTCCCGACGAGCGAGCAGACTCGCCTGTGGGTGACCCATCTCGAGGAGCCGAAGGCCTTCGATCACCTCGAACGCCTCGTCCGATACCCGTACGGATGCATCGAGCAGACCTCGTCGTCGACGCGGCCGCTGCTGCACGTCTCGACGCTCGTCCGCCAGACCGATCCGACCCTGGCGGCGCGAGGTGAAAGTTTCGACGACATGATCATGCACGGCGTCGATCGCATCCTCTCAATGCAGACGCCGAGCGGGGGCTTCGCCTACTGGCCGGGCGGCAGCGACCCTCACCCCTGGGGCTCGGCGTACGCGACCGACATCTTGATGGAGGCCCGCGACCAGGGGTACGACGTGCCCAAAGAGCGCATCCAGAAGGCGCTCGACTGGATGGAGGAGTACGTCGACTCTCGCGGCACGGGCAGTGGCGACACGTGGCTCGGCACCCCGGGACTGGCCTTCATGCACTTCGTGCTGGCCTCCGCCGACCAGGCGCGCAAAGCGACCGTGCGCAAGCTGGTCGAGACGCTCCCCAAACAGCCGTCGGGCGTCGAGCGCGAGCGGGCCTACCTGCTGAAGGCCGCCCTCTTTTTGGCGGGGGATCGCCGCTACGAGTCGTCGCTGAAATCGCCCTACGTCGATACGGCGACTGGCGACCGCGAGACCGGCGAGACGTTTTATTCGAACCGCCGACGTCGGGCGATGGTGCTGTACGTCTTCGAGGAGTTGTTCGGCCATGACGAGGCGGGGGAGGCGCTGGCCGAACAGGTCGCCGACGATCTGAGTGCGAACAAGTCGAGCAGTTGGTATACGACCCAGGAGTTGGTCTGGGGCGTGACGGCGCTCGGCAAGTGGTACCGCGCCAAGTCGGGATCGATCGAGAACGTCGAGCTCGTCGGCAACGGCGAGACGGTCGAGCCCTCCTTCGCATCCGAGAAGTTCGGTCCCTCCTGGTCGATCGTCCGGGCCAGCGAGTACGACCAGCTCGATCTGAAGGTCGAACGCGGGGATTCGGACGGGACGTTGTTTCTGATGATCAGCAGCGAGGGCGTGCGC
Source organism: Bradymonadaceae bacterium (assembly GCA_028274765.1). GTDB lineage: Bacteria > Myxococcota_A > Bradymonadia > Bradymonadales > Bradymonadaceae > CAJXPB01. The sequence continues at coordinate 15,211 of JAQCND010000335.1, read as the reverse complement.
GAAAACCCCGACGTCGAGTTCGGCGGCGAGGGCCTCAAATTGACCCGTGAATATCGGACGCGCGACGGCGACGAGATGACCCCCGATCAGCACGGCATCGGCGACATGGCCTACACCCGCATCACCATCAAAAATACGACCTCCGAGACCGTGCGCAACGTGGCTCTCGTCGACCGGATCCCGGCCGGATGGGAGATCGAGAATCCGCGTCTCGGGGGCGGCCAGCTCCCCGACTGGGTCGACCAGGAACAACGCTGGAGCGTCGACCACATGAACATCCGCGACGATCGGGTGGCGATGTTCGGGGATCTCGAGGCGGGCCAGAAGGCGACGGTCGTCTATGCGACGCGGGCCACGTTGGCTGGCGATTACCAGATTCCGCCGGTCTCGGCCGAGGCCATGTACGATCCCTCCATCTGGGCGCGTGCGCCGGGTCGTCCCCTCTTGATTCAGGGGCCCTGGGCCGAATATATCGATTGAGCGACGATCGCTGGCTGGAGCTTCCCATGGGAGTCCGTCTCGAAACGTCTCGCCTTTCGAACCAAGCCGGCGAGGACGCCGGCGCTCCGGAGGGTGTCTCATCATGAGATGCATCCGTCATATGGAGCGCCAGCGATGATCTTTGGCTCGAGCCTTCACCCAGAACTATGGGAGTCCGTCTCGAAACGTCTCGCCCTTCGAACTGAGCCGGCGAGGACGCCGGCGCTCCGGAGGGTGTCTCATCATGAGATGCATCCGTCATATGGAGCGCCAGCGATGATCTTTGGCTCGAGCCTTCACCTAGAACTATGGGAGTCCGTCTCGAAACGTCTCGCCCTTCGAACCGAGCCGGCGAGGACGCCGGCGCTTCAAGGGGCGCCTCGTATCATGAGATGCGTCCGTCATATGGAGCGCCCCTGTACTTCTGTGAAGTGAGCATCCCTGCTGGCAGGTCGCCGAGCGACTCCTTTTGGGGAGGAGCGAGGCGACAACTGAGCGACGATTGTTCGCTCGGCTCTCCACTCGATCGACGGGCCGCGAGCCGGTGAGGTTACCGGCTCGCCCCGAATCACGACGCATGACGACACTGCTTCTCGATAGGCGCTGATGAACTGGTTCGAACATGTCGTGAAGCGCGCCCGTCGCGCCCTCGTGCCGACCCTGATCGCGGTGGGAATGGGCGTGGTCGTGCTCCTCGGGGCGGCCTGGTTCTACCCCGCACCGGAGCGGCTCGAACGGCGCGATTCGACGGTGGTGACCTACCGCGACGGCCGCGCCGCCCACGTCTTTTTGGCGCCCGACGACCGGTGGCGCGTCGAGCCCGAACTCCGCCGCATCGACGACGATTACATCCGGGCGCTCGTGGCGCTGGAGGACGAGCGCTTCTGGTCGCATCCCGGCGTCGATCCGATTGCGGTCGTGCGGGCGGCCATCTCCAACCTGCGACACGGTCGCATCGTCTCCGGGGCCTCGACGATCACGATGCAGCTGATCCGGTTGAGCCGTCCCCGTCCCCGCACGTTCCGCTCGAAAGTCATCGAGGCCTTCGAGGCGTTCAGCCTGGAACTCCAGTACTCCAAAGAAGAGATCCTCGAGGCCTATCTGCGGTTCGTCCCCTTCGGCCACAACCTCGAGGGGATTCCGGCGGCCTCGTACGCCTACTTCGGCCATCCGCCCGACGCCCTCGCCCCGGCCGAGATCGCGACGCTGCTCGCCGTCCCCCAGAGTCCGCCCGACCACCATCCCGACCCCGACCACGTCGAGACGCTCGAACGCGCCCGCAACCACGTCGCCGATCGCCTCCTCGCCGAAGATGCCCTCCCGCGAGGCCAGCGTCGCGAGGTGACGCCCGAACGGTTGGCCGACCAGATCCGCAACACCCGCGTCCCCGACCGACTGCAGGCGTTTCCCCGCGAGGTCCCTCACGCCGCGTACTGGCTGAAGGCGCGTTTCCCGGAGCGCGAGCGTATCGAGACGACGCTCGATGGCGGTCTCCAGGCGAGGGTGCGCAAGATGGTCCGGGCTCACCGGGCCGAAGCCTACACCCGCGACATCCACAACACGGCCGCCGTGGTCGTCGAACACGAGACGGGGGCTCTGCGCGCCCTGGTCGGCAACTTCGAGTTCTTCGAGGCCGAGCACGGCAATCGCATCCCGAGTTTCGCCGTGCCGCGCTCGACGGGCTCGCTGCTCAAGCCCTTCATCTACGGACTCGCCCTCGAGCGCGGACTCGCCGGTCCGCGTCATCTCGTCCGCGACGTCCCCATCCGGTACGGCTCCTATCGGCCCGAAAACTACAACGGCCGCTACTCGGGGCTGGTCCGGCTCGAGGAAGCGCTCGCCCAGTCGCTGAACGTCCCGTTTGTCAATCTGGCCGCCGAGATCGGCGTCGACGAGGTGCTCAATACGATGCGGCACCTCGGCGCTCGCCATCTCCGGCGCGATCCGAGCCACTACGGACTCTCGGTCGCCGTCGGCGGCATTCAGGCGACGCCTCTCGAGACGGCGTCGGCCTATGCGACCCTCGCTCGCGGCGGCACGCCGCCCGAACTCCATCTGCGACGGGACGAGCCCCTGCTCTCGCGCTATGCGAAGCGCGTCTACAGCCGTGGCACCGTCTGGCTGATTCGACGGGCCCTCTCGCGTCGCGACCGCCCCGACTTCCCCGAGCGCCACCGCATGACCGCCGACGGGCCCACGATCGCCTGGAAGACGGGGACGAGTGCCGGGCATCGCGACGCCTGGACCGCCGGATACGGCGACCGCTACACCGCCTCGGTCTGGATGGGGAACGTCGACAACACGTCGAGTCCGTCGCTGGTCGGCTCGCAGGCGGCCGCGCCCCTCTTTTTCGACATCATCGAGGCCATCGATACGCCGCCCGAGCGTCTGCCGTCGCCGCCGCGCGATGTGTTGAGTCACGTCGAGGTCTGTTCGTACTCGGGCCACCTCCCCGACGAGGCCTGTCCCCACACCGACGACGTCTGGCTTCCGACCCACAGCGTGCCGACCGAGGAGTGTCCCTATCACGTTCGCGTGCCGGTCGACCGCGAGACGGGCCGAGCGCTGACGCCGACGTGTCGCGACAACTACGACTCCGAGATGCGCACCTTCATCGCGTGGCCGAGTGGCGTCCAGCGCTGGATGTCCGACCGCGGCGGCGACGTCCCGACGATGCCGCCGTACGCCCCCAACTGCCAGCCCAACGCCACCGGCCATCCCCCGGAGATCGTCTCCCCTCCAGCGGACGGCGAGCTCGTCCTCATCCCCGGCGTGCCCCTCGAACGTCAGGAACTTCCCCTGGAGGCGGATACGCCACGAGCGACGGAGTTGAGCTGGTTTGTCGACGGTCAGTACATCGGGAGTACGTCGAGCCGCGATCGCCTGTGGTGGACCCCCGAGACCGGGCGTCACGAGTTCGTCGTGGTCGACGAGGCGGGCCTGAAGAGTCGGCGAACCCTCGAGGTGCGGTAAGTACGGGGCTCTACACGTCGGATGTGACGTTCGGAGCGCCCCTGTACTTCCTTCGGAAGTGGGCTTCCAGCCGGCCCCGCCCGGATAGGATATGGGTTCTCAACGGCCAGACGTGGGGGACAGACCTCAAAACGAGACGTTCTCGAGAAACGAGGCCGTGTTGTTCTGGTGGAGCCAGTAGAGGACCAGATCGAAGGCGAACAGGAAGGCGCCCTGGACCATGATCGAGCGGCCGTATCCGACGAGGCGATCGGAGTCCTGGCGCACCCCCCGCTCGTTGAGAAATGCACCGCCCGCCATGTATCCGACGTCGAGCCCTGCGTTGAACAGTAGTATCTTCTCGATCGAGTAGCCCTCTCGGATCGTCTCCGCCATGCCGAGCGAGGCCGGATCGGTCGAGGTCGCCCCGATGAGCCCGGCGGTCGCGATGCCGGCGTTGACGACGTTCCATCCGGCGTTCATCTGGTGGGCGTACTTCCAGCGGCCCTCGGCACTGAAGGCGCCCCAGGTGCCGACGGCCAGATTGAGTCCAGCCCATCCGAGCAGCACGCTCATGCCGGTTTTGTTGATCTGAAGTCGCTCGCGGTTCTGTTCGAGAAGCTGTTGCTGGCGAGTCGAGGAGTCGGTCTCCTGAGCAGTCGTCGTCGCGGGGGCGAGGAGACTCGTCGCTGCGACGAGCAGAATGACCCAGCACTGACACTTGACGAGACGGTCGAGGTGTGTCGACGACATGGCAGACTCCCTTGGAGACAATGCGATTCGAAGGTCTGATCGACGATCAATTCCAGCCGGGCGTCCAGCGCTCCCGGTCGCGGAGCTGACGCCACGGAACGACTCGGGTCTCGCCATCCATCACGGCCCGGAGCGTCACCTCGTCCTCGTCGGGGTCGCGAGCCGTCACCTCCCAGTGTTTGCGGCGCTCGTCGACCTCGATGGCAGTCCATTTGCTTCCGATGAGTTTTTCCGGATCGTGCGGGGCGTTGGTGCTCATGAGGCTCCCGATCGTTCGAGATTCATTCGACGTCAAGCTCGGTATGTTTGTAGCCGAGTCCGCCGGACTTGTCTTCGTCGGTGTCCGAACGTAAGCGGCTCGGCTCCTTCTTCGAGATCATGTTCGACATCGAGCAGGATGCGTTCGGTCGTTTCCCCCATCTCGCCGCCGAATCGAGCATACACCGTGGGTGGCTCGTGCATCGGTCAGCCGCATACATGACGAGATTCGACAGCATGCCACAACCCGAACCCTTCGGGTCGCCAATCGTGTCGCGGCGTTCGGGGCTCGAGAGCGAAGATACGGAGCGCGCTCACGGAAATATCGTCGACAAGCACCGAAAGCTCACGTCAAACCTCACTTCTGGCTCTGCTCAGACGACGGATGGGTCGCAAACTCTCGGGCCGCTAGGGGCATCGGGCATCACGGTCTTGTTTTCGACGAGCATCTGGGCACAGAGCGTCTCCTCGCGCGGGACTTCGCTCTGCTCGCTCTCGGTGGCCCCGGCGATTCGCGGCCCGCCTGACTTCATCCGCGACATGTGAGCCACGAAGGCTCGACAGGTGGTCGAGGACGCGCGCCGCTCGACTCGGCCGCATCGGTGTCACTCCGAGGTGTCTTTTTCGAGATCGATATACCTTTCGAGCTCGGAGCGCACGACGTCGTGTTCGACCTCTTGGGCGAGTTGTCGGAGACGCCGGAGGCCGGGGTCGCCGGCGTGCTGGCCGAGGGCGGCGATCGTAGTCAGTCGGAGCTGGAGTTCGTCGTCGTCCAGGAATGCCTCCAGACGCTCGACGGCGTCGTGATCGGGGAGCACGCGAGCGAGTCCCATGATGGCACGGTGCCGAAGAAGCGAGGCCGTCTGCTCATCCGACGCCTCTCGCCTCGAGGTCCGTGTCAGTAGATCATCCAAAAACGAGACGACCTCCTCGCCTTCATAGAGGGCGAGTGTGTCAACGGCGCGGAGTCGCATCGAGGAGCGCAGGGCCCGATCGTCGATGATCGCGGTCAGAGCGGCCTCGACCTTCGACGAGGCTCCGAGTGCCCGGAGATCGTCGCGATCGGGTTGGTAGTGGTAACCGCTCAGCAGTCGTTCGAGTTGTGAACGGAGCGAGCGGTTCGTGTCGTCGCTGCCGGTCGAAGTTCCCGATGACGAGGCCCCTTTCGACTCGGCTTCGGATGTTCGCTCCCCCTGATCGTCATTGGGCACGGACTGGCCCTGGAGAGGGGCTGGAGCCAGACACGTCACCAGCGCGAATGCGATCGTCGATACGACGAGAGTCGAAGTGTATCCGTATTTGGAGCGCATGGTCGAGCGGGACTCGAAACAAATGGGTGCCATGGGAGCTACTGGGACAACATCAGCGTCACGAACAGTCATTGCAGGATCGAAAACTCTCCCCAATTTGACCCTATCGAGATCGCTCCCCCAGCACAACTCCCGATTGCCCGAGGACAATCGCATTTGAAGGTCTCCTTCCTATCGGTCGATTCTCTATCCTTACTCCGAGGGGTCGTTTGTCGACGTGCCAGCAAGTTGCTGGCACTCCAGGAGGGGGGTCGGAGAGATGTCGAGGGAGACGCCCGATGGAGCGCCGTCTCCCAACCGGCTTGGAACGGCGAAGCCCCTCGCGATCGAAGGGCTCTATCCGGCGAAGCACACCAAGACGTCGAGAGGGTTGGCGAGCTCGAACGTCGAATCGAATTCTAATGCGATTGCCCTCCCGATTGCCCGTCGCACCATGTCGCGCTCGACGTGACTGCTATGGCAAACCTCGACCCTCGGCCGTCCGGATCCCCTCCATCATCCCGTGCCTTTCGGGGGCTCACGTGGGCCGTCTCGAGGGGGGTGACTCAGGTCCGTGGGATCTCGACGACGCGTGGCTGGGAGCGCCGGCGGCCCCGCCGGTCGATCATCCAGTCGGTCAACCACAAACGTCGTGCCACGGCGTCTCCCACGGTATCCGAGCGGACCCGTCTCGAGGACGCTAAATTTTACACGTCTCGCGGAACATTGTATTGAATGGACTGATTCATCTCCGATGTTCGCTGGGAGCTTATGGTACGATGTCTCGACGCCCGAGGCGCAAGACAACTCGACGTCTCTCCGCCATTTCCCGCGGCGTGCTCGGTCTGGCCGCCGTACTGGTCGCCCTGATCGCCGGGATCGCCGTGACCCTGGGGCCGAGTCAGCCGGAGGCCACGAGCTTCACTCGCGACGCGGGCCGCTTTCTCGAACCCGTCGGCGCGCTCCATCTGGTGGCTCACTCCCCCTCGTCGACCTCCCCCGCCTTTCAGACCCCGCCGAGCCGAGAGCGAGACGGGCCGAACATCCCGGACAGCAAGATTCGCCTCGATTTCGGGCGCCATCTCGAGGCCGCCGAGCTCTCTTCGTCGACCATCCGCTACGAAGTGCGCGATCAGATCATCCGGCTCGCCGGCGACGTCGAGACGGCGAAGGTCCGTGATCGTCTCGAATTGCTGGCGCGCTCGGTGCGCGGAGTCCGAGGCGTCGACAACGATATTCGTCTCACTTCGCTTCGAGATTAGTCGATGGCTGACGAACCCACACGGGCACTCGTCCTGTCGGGCGGAGGGGCGCGCGGTGCCTACGAAGCAGGGGTGTTGCGATACATCCTCGAGAAAATTCCCGACGACCTGGGACATCCCGTCGATTTCGACATCATCTGTGGCACCAGCGTCGGCGCCATCAACACGGCGTGGCTGGCGGCCAACCTCAACGAGCCCGAGTACTGCGGCCGCCGGCTCTGGTATCTCTGGCGGACGCTCGAATTTGCCGAGATCGTCAGGCCCGCGTTTCGCGAGATCGGTCGCATACTGCGTCAGTTTGTCGACAGTCGGCTGCTGGATGTGCTTCAGCCCTCCTCGGGGGGCTCCGATCGGAGCAGTCTCTTGCAAACGGATGTCTTCGAAGATCTCGTCCGCGACGAGATTCCTTTTCACAACATCAACCGCAATTTGAGACGGGGACTACTCGAGGCGGTGACCGTCTCGACGACCGATATCATCTCCGGGCGAACCACGATCTTTGCTCAGACGGCGAGTGGCGAACTTCCGCCCTGGACGCGCGACCCGAGGCGGGTGGCCGTCTCCGGCCCGCTGACGGCCGAAAAGGTGTTGGCGAGCGCCGCCATCCCGATTCTCTTTCCCGCCGTGCAGATCGGCTCGAGGTGGTTCTGCGACGGTGGGCTGCGGCAGAATACGCCGCTGGCTCCGGCCCTTCGATTGGGGGCCGATCGGGTGTTGGTCGTGACACTCCACAGCGAATCGCCCCTGCCCGAACCCAATCCCAATCCCTTCGAGGCGCCGCTGTCCGGAGGCGCCTCGCATTATCCGAGCTATCTCTTTGTCGCCGGAAAGCTCCTCGACGCGCTCCTGCTGGATCCGCTCGACTACGATCTGATGGTGCTCGAGCGGATCAATGCTCTGCTGCGACAGACCGAGTCGTACTTCGAGCGTCGGGACGAAGACGAGAACGGGATCGAGGCGCTCAACGAGATGATGCGCGCCTATCGCGGCATGGGATATCGCATCGTCGAGACGCAACTGCTTCGACCGAGCCGCGATCTCGGTCAGATGGCCGATCAGTTTGCACGCGAAGTCGACGACGATTTCTGGGGCTCGCGGGTCGTCAGCATGCTCTCGAACAATGCGGTCGAACAGAGCTCCTACGGCGAGAGTGATCTCCTGAGCTATCTCCTCTTCGATGGCGGCTATACGGGCCAACTGCTCGATCTCGGCTATCGAGACGCCGCTGCCCAGCACGACGAACTCGTCGAGTTCTTCCAGGATTGACCGTGCACTGACCCTTGCGATTCAGGACGGATGTCCTAGCATGGGCGCGTCGCACGACGCACCACATGGATGGGATGCCGGCAATGTAGGCCCCTACGACATACGCGAGGATGGTATGCTAGACGACATCGTATTTGCATACGAACGCCAGACCGATCGACTCGCCCTCGCGAGCGATGCCGAGTCGGTGGCATGCTGGACGATCCCGAGTGAGGGAGGGCAAGCCGATCCCGACCTGACACTGGAGACCTCGCGAAGCCAAATTCAGGGCATGGCGTTTATCGATGCCGACCGATTGCTGACGGTCCACGAGCTCGGAAGCATCGTGCTGTGGGCGCTCCCGTCGTCGGATGGCGACGAGACCTCGCCCGAGGCGGTTTGGTCGCGGATGTTTGCCCTGGAACCCTGCGCCTTTGCTTGCTCTGCCCATGATACGAAGGAGCCGGTGCGCGTAGCTGTCGGGGATCGCCGGGGCCGACTGGTCTTGCTCACCTTCGGGACCGGCGACGACCCCGACATCGGCGTGGCCGAAGCGCACGAGACCGACGTCACGGAGCTGACCTTCACGCCAGGAGCGGATCGCCTGGCGTCGGCCGGCCGAGACCGCCTGATTCGCGTCTGGTCGACGGCGCTCGACGCCGCCGAGCAGATGACCTTGGCGTCGAGCCCTACAGAGGCCATCGAGGGCCCCGGCTCGGACGAGCACGACGAGATCGAGAGCGGAGAGGGACCTCCCCCCGAGTCCGCTCCCGACGCTCAACAGCCGCCGCCCGACTCCGCTCCGGAGGACGCTCCCGATCCCCCCCCTTCGGAGGCAGAGGCCGGCGAGGAGGTCCCTTCCCCGGAGGCGCAGACGCCCGAGGCAGCGCGGGGCGAGTCCGTTCGCGGGACGCCGCTCGAGTCGATCACGACGCTCGAGGGGGCTCAGGGATGGCCGCTGACGCTCACCTTCGAGGGCGATGGCCGCGAACGCCTCGCGGCGGGCGTCATGGATAACGGCGTCTATCTCTGGGATCTCCGCGAAGGGAGCCAGCCCCAGTCGGTCATCGTCCAGCACAACAACTGGATCACGGACCTGAAGTGGTCGCCGGACGACACGCATCTCGCCTCCGGCAGTTGGGATGCTACGGTGGGGCTCTTTCGAGCCGAAGGTCTGGAGCCGACCTATCGATTCGAGCTGCACTCGGATTTCGTCTCGTCGGTACACTTCGTGCCGGAGACCGACATGCTCGTGTCGGCCAGCTACGACGGTAGTCTGGCGTTCTGGAACTGGCGACAGGGAGAGCTGGAGTCCCATCTGAGTGGACACAACGATTGGATCGAGACACTCCATCCACTCGACAACGATCGGCTCGCCACGATCTCGAGCGATGGCACGGTCCGCATCTGGAGTATCTCCGAGCGCCGGGCGATCGCGAGACTCGGTGAAGCGGTCGAGCGATTCGATCTGGGACGGGGCGTCGATTTTTCGAACTACCTAGACATCGAGAGCCTGGCGACCGACCGGCTTCCCGACCCCGAAGAGACCGCCTCGCCGATGGATGCCGTCCACCGACTCGGCCAGGAGAGCGGCTCGGGCGACCAGAGCGAGGGAACGGCCCAGACGGCCGTGGGCCTGCTCGAAGATGCCATCGACGAATCCGAGCGCGGCGAGGGACGCGAACCGGGGACGATCGCGAGCGAGGGCGAAGAGGACCAGGCCCCCTCGACGGATGACAGCGCGAAACTGCTCGAGGCTCAGCTCGAGGAACACGAGATCGAGATCGAGACCCAGGCCGAATCGGTCGAGTCCCCCAACCAGGAGGGCGAACCTCGAGATGGAGAGCCGGCCGAGTCCAGCGGGGGGGGCGAACTCGCCGACGGTGATCTCGAGCCCGACAACATCGATGTCTCGAGCAGCTCCGAAAAACTCGAAGATCGCATTCGAGACGTCGCCGAACAGGATGTCGATCTGGTCTCGGCCGACATGGAGGTCGGAGACGAAGACGACGAAGAGGCTTCGCTCGATTTGACCGATGCCCCGCCGTCTCAAGACGAGACGTCCGGGGGAGCGACCGACCAAGGGAGCGTCGAGCCCGACCTCTCCGCCGACTCCGAGGAGACGCCGTCGACAGAGGAGGATGAGGACGTGCTCGAACCGGATGTCTCCGTGGAATCGAGCGGGATCGGGACCTCCGATACCGGCTCGTCGAGCGGGAGCACCTCCAGTTCGGACACCACGGCGTCCCAGGATGCGGAGGGCCGCTCTTCGTCCGGACGTGTGACTGCCGAGTCTCCCGCGCCCGCTGAACCGACTGCCGATGACACGTCCGACGAGGACGGTAACGGGACCGACGTGACTCCATCGGGAGAGGGTGACGAGGTATCCACGGAGACCCTGCCCGCCGAGGAGACATCGTCCCCTGGATCGGCCGAATCCGGTTCCGAGCCATCGGCGCAGGCATCGTCGGACGAGCAGGACGTGGCCCCGGAAGAGCCCGAACGAGGGAGGCCTCCGGGGACGTCGCGGGACTCCGGGGAGACTGGAGCCTCCTCACGGTCGACTGCGCCCGGCACACCCGCTGACACGTCGGCGCCCGAAGGGCTGAATGCGAGCGAACAGACGATTCAGGAGGTCGAGGGAGGATCGAGCGGGTCGGGAGAGAGAGGGGCCCCGCCGACCCCCTCTGAAAAGGATGACACGGCCTTCGGGGACGCCCCGCGTACCAGTACCGAAACGGCCGATTCGGTCGATGACGGAGAGGACGGGGCAAACGGCCCCGAAGAAGACGGCGCCCTCCCCCCACCGTCGAACGCTCGCAACACGGCGGACATGCAGTCGGTCGAGGATGATACCGACGTCGAGACGGAGGAGGAATCCGAGTCGACGAGCGGCCCGACCCGTGAAGGTCCCAACGGAGAGTCCCACACGACCGAGCCGATGGGAGCGGAGATGTTCGACGAGGGCGAAGCATCGGCGAGTACGTCGGAGCGGAGACCGGAGGGCAACGAACCCAGAAGTGGCACGGAGCCGATGCGCTCGATGGCGGGCGGCGCGGAGGCGTCGTCCGAGGCGACCTCGAATCGGGATGAAGCCGGCGAACGTGTCGATACGCAGCGAATGGGCTCGCTCGGTGGCTCGGATGACAATGAGGGCGATGACACGGACGCCTCCCCCTCGTCGAGTTCGGGGACGGGGACCCAAAAGATGGGTACCATCTCGAGCCCCGGAAGTCATCTCGACACCGGAGACGATGCCGGCGGCGATGGACCTCACATTCCGACGCCCGCCGAGGTCGACGTTCCCGAGGAAGAAACGGAGGACCACGCATCCGATGGCGACGATGCGGAGGATCGCCTCCAAGAACGCCTCTCCCGACTCAAGGATCGCGCCGGCGGGGACGATGCGGATTCGACAACGTCGTCTTCCGACGAGAGGGCCTCGAGAGGGGGCGACGCCTCCTCCGAGACATCGAACATCCACGACACGACGGCCTCCGAACTCTGGGAGGAACGCCCCCATCCGGGACGAGCGATGGACGATCCCGCCGAGGCGAACGAGACCACGTCGAGTCCCGATGAAGCCGCCACGCCAGCCGATGCGACATTCGAGGAGTCCCATACGTTCCGAACCCCCCACGGCTGGGTGTACTCCGTCGCTCAACAGCCGGGCGGCTCGCTCGTTGCGACCTGCGGGGGCAACGGAGACGTCTGTCTGTGGAGTCCGTCGGGCCGGAAACGACACGCCCTTCCCACCCAGAGCGACGGGCTCAACGAGGTTGTGTTCAGCCCCGACGGACGCATCGTCGCTGCGGCCGGGGACGACACACGCCTCCACCTGTGGCTCCTCCCGAAACCCTCCAACTCGGACCGGCTCGAGAGCATTCGTCACACGAAACTGGACGATCACGATTCCTGGGTGACGAGCGTCTCGGTCGACCCGAGTGGTCGGCGATTGATGACGGGGTCGTACGACGGAACAGCTCGCCTCTGGGCGCTCGAAGACGGCCGCTGCCTCGCCGTCCTCGAGGGCCACGAGACGCCCGTCTCGGACGTCGCCTTCGCCGAAGGGCGTGCGGTGACCGTCAGCCACGGAGGACGTGTCGACATCTGGAGCCAGTCGGGCGATCCCATCCAGGCCTTCGAGGGCTACGACAAGATCTCGAGCGTCGACGCCACGGCCGACCACATCATCTGGACCTCCGAGTCCGGGGCGGTCTACCTGCACGACGGCATCGCCACTCGCGAGCTGCAGTCCCACCGCGAGGAGGCCCGCGACGCCACCATCGACGACGGTGCCCTGGCGACGGTGGGCGCCGACGGACGCGTCTATCTGTACCCCCCCGGCGAGACGAAAGCCGACCAGGTCCTCCGAGCTGACGCGCCCCTCTGGTGTATCCATCAGCGAGGCCATCGCGTCACCGTGGGCGACGACGAGGGCCGAATCTCGGTCTACGAGCAATGAACAGCTCGAGGGACGATCGCAAACAGAGGGGCGCTCACTACACCGCTCCCGCCCTCGCCGGTGTGCTCGCCGAACGATTGATCGACTGCGTGCGGCGGCCGTTCGAAGCCTCCGCCCGTCCCCTCCGCATCCTCGATCCCGCCTGCGGCGACGGCGCTCTGCTCGAGGCTCTCCACGAACGTCTCCCCGCCGCCCTCGGCGACCATGTGCAATTCGAGGGGTTCGATACGCATCCCGAAGCCGTCGAGACGGCACGAGACCGGCTCGAGTCCCGGAATGCGACGATCGGACGACTCCGAGAGACCGATTTTCTGGAGTGGTCTCGACAGTTCGCGCCCCATCGCCAGTTTTCACTGCTCGACGACGACACGGACTCGTCGACCCGCCCCGACTGGATCATCGCCAATCCGCCCTACGTTCGCACTCAGGTACTCGGCTCGGCACGGGCTCGAGCCATCGCCGACGTCTTCGACCTCTCCGGCCGCATCGACCTCTACCAGGCCTTTCTGGTCGGCATGATCGCCACGCTCCCGGAGGGGGGCGCGCTGGCGGCGCTCGTCCCCAATCGCGTGATGAGCACGCGAGGAGCGGCCGATCTCCGCGACTACGTCCGACGTCACCTCGACCTCGAGACCCTGATCGATCTCGGCGACACCAAGCGTTTCGACGCCGGCGTGTTGCCGGCGATCGTGGGGGGGCGGAAGTCTTCGGAGGCGTCGGACGAGCACGTCGTATCGGGTCATTTCGTTCGCATGTACGAGCGCCAATCGACCGGCGACCCCGAGACGGACGAAAAACGAGTGACGTCGACCTCGGAGCTTCTGTCGCTGACCTCGTCGGGAACCTACGCTCTCGACGATCGGACCTTCGATGTGCGAGCCGGTCGACTGCGCACCATCGAGGCCAGCCACGCCCCCTGGGCGATCGTCACCAAAGAGGAGTCCGACTGGCTCGACCGTCTCCGTCAGACGTCTGCCCACACCTTCGGCGAACTCTGTGACATCCACGTCGGGCTCAAGACCAACGCCGACGACGTCTTCATCCGCGACGACTGGGACGAATTGTTGCCTCGTCTCCAGCCGGAACCGGAGCTTTTGCATCCCCTCCTTTCGTCTCGGCGGGCGAGTCGGTGGTCCCCGAACCCGGACGACGGACGACGCGTGCTGTATCCCCATCGCACCAACGAGACGGGCGAGCGGATTCCGATCGACCTCGAGGCCCATCCGCGAGCTCGCGCCTACCTCGAACAACACCGCGATCGGCTCGCATCCCGGGAGTACCTCGCCGAAACGGGGCGCCGCTGGTACGAACACTGGGTCCCCCACCAGCCGCGTGCCTGGGAGGAGCCCAAGGTCGTCTTTCCCGACATCAGCGACGAACCCATCTTCTTCTGGGATGACGACGGACGGCTCGTCGATGGCAACTGTTACTGGATGACGCTTCGGCGCCACCGCGACGATCTCGACCTGCTCTATCTCCTCCTGGGGCTGGCCAACAGCGAGCTGATGGCGCGATACCACGACCTCTGCTTTCAGAATCGACTCTACGCGGGCCGACGCCGCTACATCACCCAGTATGTCGAAAACTACCCCGTCCCCGATCCCCAATCGGATGAGGCCGAAGCCATCGCGGAGCTGACTCGACAGCTCGTCGAGACCGCTCACCGCGGCGAATCACACGACACTCTAGAGGACGAACTCGAGGCGGCGGTCGACCGGGCTTTCGACCTCTAGAGTGGGTTGTCTCCATGTGTGGTTCGGACAAGCTTGTCCCCGGTGCTGCGGCGACCCAGATGGACCCAACAGGGTGGAAGCACTCGTCCAGCCCGAGGGCTCTGGTGGTTAAATTTTCATTCGAGGGATAGCCATGTCATATACAGGCTGGGAGCTCACTTCCGGAGGACATACAAGGGCGCTCCAGGAGGCGTCTCGTCTCATGATCCTCGTCTTCGTATGGAGCACTTTTATCTGGGGTTTCGCCATTTTAGAGGTCTCGTTCAGACGAATTCGGGAGGTAGGAAGGACCTTTGCGTTCAAACTCGGGAGGCGAGGGTTTGCCGAAAAAGCTCGGCTTCCTCCTTCCTCCATCTCGCCGACGGGTCTCAGAATGGCGAAACCTCATCTTTATATTTCTTTGACATGCCTGTGCGTCTGTGACGTGAGCGCCCTTGCTGGCAGGTCGCCGGGTTGATGTTGGCTACGGCCGTGCGACTCCTCACTGGGGAGGAGTGAGGCGACAGCTAGCGTCACTCGATCATTTTTTAAACGTTGTTTCATCGACCTGCATCGATGGGCGGCGCCTGGAGAGTCCCCGAAGGGGGTGGCGGCATCTAGCTCCGGGCGCGAGCCCGGAGATCGAGACGTGTGCATCCCCTATTCGAGCCCCGAACGGGGCGGGAGCAAGGAGGATGTGATGCCATATGTTCGACTCAATTGGATGAAATGGCGTTTAATGACCATTGCCCTCGAGACCTCGAGTGATGCACCTCACATATACAGGGGACTTGC
>JAQCND010000323.1 GCA_028274765.1 Bradymonadaceae bacterium | reverse complement strand
TGACGATGGTCGTAGCGCGTCTCGCCGTGAGAGCGAGGGCCGTAGGTCCCCCATCCGAGGTGGTCGTGCGGATTGATCAGCCCCGGCGACACGACGGCGTCGGCGCAGGTGACGACCGTCGGATCGACCTGTCCCGGCGGATTGCAGTTGCATCCGGCACACTGGATCGTGCCGGTGTTCGTCTTGTCCTCGGCATCTCCAGTCGTCGGATCGATGCGCACGGCCCCGCCTTCGTAGGCCGTATCGGTCGTCAGGATGTCGCCTCGCACGACGATCTGGTCGGAATTGCCGGGCTCGACCCGGCAGAGGCGATCGCCCGAGGGGGGCTCGAGCTCCCGACACGTCTCGACCGAAAAGGAGCGATCTGGCGTCGAGCCCCCGGTGTCACCGGTATCTTCGCTCGGGTCGGGGCCATCTGGACCGGTATCCCGAGATGATACGGTATCCGAGGGCACGGACGTATCGCGCTCGGAGGGCGGGCGAGGGTCGTCGAACGAGCGCGTATCCGACTCGGGCTCGTCGGTCGGGCCGTCTCCTCCGGAGCCCCCGCCAGGAGGCGGGGGTGATTGACATCCGACCAGCAGACACGTGCTGGCGGCGACCAGACACCCGAACGATCGAATCAGTGAACGCGACATCATTATCCTTCCTCAAGTAACGGTCAATTCCACTCGCACTTGGCCCGCGACTTGGAGCGGTTCGTCGGGGTCGCGAGGTTGAGTGCGGCCCTCGCCGTCGCGAGCGCGGATGGTCACGGTATGGGTTCCCGTCGAGAGGCCTCGATACGTCTTGGCCCAGGGGAGCCAGAGACTGTCGGGAGGCCAGGGGCCCGTGGCTTGTTCGGTCTTGTTGAACAACTGTCGCATCTCGTCGTCGAGCGATTCGACGACCGCCTGACGATCGGGAAGATCGAGCGTCTCGAAGGAGCCGCCATCGAGGGCAATCTCGACGGTCTCGACCGATGTGCCTCCGGCAAACGACGTCCCGGCGACAGTGATATCCGGTCCCTCGATCTCCGTGGCGTTGGCGTTTGGCTTGGAGACGACGCTCATCAAGGCAATCCGGCCTGGATCGTCGATGATCGGCTGGACGTCGCTCCCGCCGAATTGCTCGGTCTCGTACGTCCCGAAAAACGAGTCGTCCTCGGTCGCCTCGAGTCGAGTCAGCCACTTCATGTTCTTGTAGCCCCACATCTCGGGGATGATCAGGCGGACGGGGCCGCCGCGGAGTCGGGGCATCGGGCGACCGTTGATGCGATAGGCCAGCAGAGGAGGGAGCTCCGCGTCTCCGTCGTGGAGAGCACGGGCCATTGGGATGTTGCTCTCGAACCCATCGTCGCCGAAGGTGCGGAGTTTGGCCGCTTCTTCCGAGACGCCGAGCTGCCTCAGCACCCGATCGAGCGGCACGCCCGTGAAGATTCCCGTCGAGACGAGGCTGTCGGTCAGGGTCCCGACCGACTGGCCGAAGACACAGCGCATGGTTTTGACGTACCGGAGGGGCTCGCCCTCCTGGAGATCCATCAGGCGGTCGAAGTCGATCGTCTCGTCGACCCCGTCGGGCCCCGTGATCCGGAGGCGCCACGCGTCGCGAGAGATGTCGGGAGCGTCGGACTTGGCGATACCCTGCCCGCTCTGCCAGTACCACTTCCCGTCTTCGGCAGGCGTGATGAAGCCGATGCGTTCTCCGGGCACCTTGGAGGTGACGTCGATGGTTTCGCAGCCCGAGATGAACTGCAATCCCATGAACCCGAGCGTCCCCTTGCCGAGTCCGACGAGAAATTCGCGTCGCGTGGTCATGGTCGTGGGGGCTTCGTGCCCATCATAGAGTCGTATCGACGGCGAGTCCGAGTGTGGCGACGTGACTGGCGACGGCGTTGACGCCCGTCACAGTGTAGCGATAACCGACATCAATCTGAAGAGGATCAGGCCATTTGAAAATCACGCTCGGCCCGATGTTGAGATACGACTGGGTGAGCGGCGACAAGGTGAACGCATCGAGGGCCTCCGGATCGCCGAGCCCGTGGACGCCGTCGAGGCGGGCACGAACGGTTAACCACTCGAGAGGCGTGTACCCGACTTCGGCGGCATAGGGGAGCTCGGGCGGATAGTCGATCTCGTCGCCCTCCCGCGAGGTGCGCGCTCCCCGGTATCGAAAGCCGAATCGCCCCGAGACGTAGAGCGGGACGGGATAGAAACTCTTGCCGATCTGGAGATTGCCTTCCCAGGCGGTCACGCCGACGCCGAGGGTCGGGGCTTTGGCGGCCGACGGATCGGGGGTGTATCCGGTGGGGATCCGGGAGACGGCTCCCACCGAGAGGACAAAAGGTTTGTCGAGGATCTGGTATTTGGCCCCCAGATTGAGATCGGACGTCCCGGTGGTTCGAATGCGAACGAGGTCGCTCTCGACGACCGACGACATGAACGCCCCCGAAAACGTGAGCGTCAGCGAGGGGAGCAGCCCGTATTCGGCGTACAGAAAAATGGCCGTCGATCGGTAGTGGCCATCCTCGTCTTCGCTCAACAGCTGAAAGGTATCTCCGGTCTCCTTGTATTGCTGCGTCGCGTAGGCGTAGGAGGTCGAGAGTTTGGCGTAGAGGCCCATGTCCTCTCGAGCCCAGGCGCCGGCCCGACTTCGTTCGGGAGAGAGGCAGACCACACACACGACGGTAGCGATGGAGAGTGCACATACGCCCGAGTGTGAGCTGCGCGTGTCGAAATGCGCCATGGAGAAGAGGCGTCGAGAAAAGGCTGCCAATTTCACAATTACAGACGGCGAGAATGGAATGCAAGATGGAAGCGAATACTCCGAGGGCCATCGCATTCGAATTCGATTCGACGTTCGAAC
>JAQCND010000320.1 GCA_028274765.1 Bradymonadaceae bacterium | reverse complement strand
GTCCGCCGTGATGTGCTGATCGAGGCGAAAGAACCGCTCGACGATGAGGTCGCGCTGCCGAGTCGATTTGAGCCCTTCCTCCTGGAGGCGCTTGTGAAATGCCTCCATGACGGAATCGATGCGCCGATCGTCGACTGCACTCGAGTCGTCTTGAGTGGCTCGTTTATCTTGTTGTGGGTCGTCTTTGTTGGAATCGTTCACAACGATACACGTGCGTTGAGAGTCGAGGACGAATCGAGGCCGGGTCGGATCTCCCGCCCCATCGGGATGAGCGAGGCATGGGCCCGAGAAGCTCCAACCGATGAGCGATGAGTCCGTGTCGCGTCGAGAGGCTTTCCCTGTCGAGTGATGGACGCCTTCTGTGAGACACGCTCAGCTGAGATGGGCCCATCCATCTCAGAGAGGGCACGAACCCCGATACACATGTGTCGTGAAAAGGGATAGAGTCTATTCGGGGTCGTGGAAGTCGCGTCCGGGTCGAACCCATCGACTCGCCGGCTCGTTTCGCCCCGCTAACGATCGACGCCGCAACATTGTTCCGATCCATCGACGGGTCGGCCGCGGTGGTTTCCACTCCGAGGAGCCGACACGTCACGATGGCTCCGCCGACAGATGCATTCGTGCGACGAGCCGACCGCTGCGGATACGATTACTCCTCGCCGTGGCTGGCCGCTTCGTCCATGCTCTTCATGATGTCGTCGCCCTGTTGGACAGTCGGACCCGAGGACTCGGCTGAAGGGGAGTCACCCGACTTGTCCTTCGACTTGTCTTTCTGGTCCTGCTTTTGCTTCTTCTGTTCCTGCTGCTCGTTTTGGTCTCCGGACGTCGACGAGCTCTTTTTGCAGCCCGATATCGCGAAGAGCGTGAGCACCATGACGGCGAGTGTGGCTTTTCGCATGATGGTTCCTTATCTCTCGAAAGGCTGACTCGTAGCGCGTGCCTCGGATACAGCGTGCCGAGCCTCTCTACAGGAGGAGGGGTGATCTGTCAAGACTGGCGTCGGGCCGAGACAGGGCGATCGCATGTGAACATGTCCTCCCTCCCGGTCGACTCTCTCCCCCTGCTCCGAGGGGGCGTTCGTCGACGTGCCAGCAAGTTCCTCACGTCGAAGACGTATCAAGGCGCTCCAGGAGGAGCTCGAAGGGATGTCGGGGGCGACGCCTCACGGAGCGCTGGCCCCCAGCCGGCTTGGAACGGAAGCACACCAAGACATCGAAAGGGTTGGTGAGCTCGAACGTCGAATCGAACTCGAGTGCGCTCGCCCTCCGGATCGAGACGGAGAAACGAGACGTCGAGCCATCCCGGGTCCAGGAGCTCGCTCGGCTCGCGGATTCACAGGCACGCGCTGGCCGTCGTGAGGGGTTCGAAGTTCAGCCTCCGACTCCCCGGTGCCTCCCATCGATCCCCATCGTCGTCGGCATCTCCGTCTCGATCGACGAAGAGAGGATGGGTAAACGCGATCGTGGGATGGCCGTCGTCGACGGGGCCGGATGGAGGCGGTCCCCAGGCCCCAAAGACCACCCAGCTATCCTGCTCGACCGAGAGCTC
>JAQCND010000318.1 GCA_028274765.1 Bradymonadaceae bacterium | reverse complement strand
GCCCAGTGAAGCTCGTCGTCCGAATCGTCCCACGAGCTCATCGCTCCTCCTCGCTCGAATGGAGTAGGGGCGCCCACACCTGTTGCCATCTCTGCGCGTCGTCCCATGTCAGCAGTTCGCTCACCGGGAGCGTCAGGATGGCGATGTCGGCGCCGCTCTGGCCGTCGGAGCGCCGGACGGTGAGACGGTCGAGTTCGACGTCGTCGCCCGGCTGGGCTCGCGGATAGACGAGAATGGCGTCGGGTCGAGACGTCTCTTGCGAAGTGTCGAAGACCTGGGCGTACAGCGCCGCCTGTCGGAGGTCGGCCATCGGCGGTTGCGTTTCGAAGGGTTTGTATTTGGCGTCGACCGGGAGTCGGGTGTGGTGGTCGGGCGACGTCAGCACGAGGTCGGGGCGGACGTCGCGGCGGGATTCGCCGGTCCGGGCGTCGACGATGGCGCCCGATTCGGTGGCCTGGGCCTCGACGTGCCATCCCTCGTCGGCCAGCGCGTCGCGGGTCATCTGCTCGACAAACTGCTCGAAGAGTCGATTCATGTCGATCCAGAAGGCGTCGACCCGATGGGTGTCCGGTCCCTTTAGTCCGTCGAGTCCGAGGCCGCGCAGCATCAGACGAGCGTACGTGTGAGCCGGGCGGTAGTGTGCGTTGTGTCGGTGGTAGGTGCCTCCCTCCAGATACGCCGGGTCCAGCGCCTCCGGTCGACACTCGCCCTCGAACCGTCGTCCCAGGCGACGGGCCTCGTCGCGCAGGTTTGCCTCGCGAGCGTGGCGCTCACAGGCCCGGAGTCCGGCCGCGGCTAGCCGATTCTCCCAGGTGTCCGGGTCGCGGTCGTCGAACCGGCAGTGGACGCGGTCGAAAGCGCCGAATCGCTCGAGGTACTGTTCGCGCGGTTTGAGTCGTCCGCGCAGCACGCCCAGTTCGTCCTCGCGCTCGACGTATCCATCGGCGAGTCCCCGTCGGAGGAGCTGGCGGCACGCCTCGACGAGCCGCACGCCGACGAGATCGAGCAGATGGTCGCCCTCGGGGACGTCGACGTCGCGGCCGGGTGCTCGATCGAGGGCGTCCAGTCCGGCACACTCATCGATCATGGCGGGCAACTGGCGAGCTCCGCCCGCGAGCCGGGGGGCGACCCGAACCGTCATCGAGCCGAGCCGGAGGAGTCCGACGTGGGCGTTCGTCTCGAGTCGGAGTCCCTCTCGAAGTTCCGCCCAATCGAGAGCATCCGCCCGCCGAGCCTCCCGGCCCTCCAGCCGAGCTCGCTCCGCGTCGGTCAGGGTCACGCCCTCCAGCAAGCGAGTCTCCCATTCCCCCATCTCCACGAGTTCGGGGCGTTCGTCGGAGGCGTCATCGGACGGGTCGGACGACGAGATCGAGGCGTGTGAGGCGGTCATGACGACAGGAGATGGTCTCGGAGAGCGTCGACGAGGCGTTCGGGGGCCTCGAACAGCTCCTCGCGGAGCTGTCGGCGTCGCCCGTCGACGATCTCGGCGCCCAGATACACCTCCATGCGCTTGAAGTCGTCGTAGCAGTACTCCTGGAGCAGGGGCACCACCTCGTAGCGCATCACTCGGGCGAATTCTCGGGGGTCGTCGATGGGCTCCCCTGCCTCGTCGAGGAAATACGTGTGTCCGATCTGCTTGGCGCGTCCCTCGCGGCGGACGATGCGTTCGTTGAGCTGGGTCAGCAGACGATCCAGGCCGAGTCCGTGGATCTCGCTGGCGGTCAGCATCTCGGGGTCGGGGCGCATCTCGAGGAATCGAAACCGGCGGCGGAGGGCGGCGTCCAGGTGGCGCAGGCTCCGATCGACCGTGTTCATCGTGCCGACGATATAGAGGTTGCGGGGGACGACCAGCGACTCGCGGCTCTGTGGCAGTTGAACCGCCGTGCCCCGCTTGTCGCGCTCCAGCACCGTCAACAATTCGCCGAAGACCTTGGGGAGATTGGCGCGATTGATCTCGTCGATCAGGAGCACGAACGTCTCGTCGGGCGAGGCCGCCGCCCGGCGGCAGAACTCCTTGAAGAGGCCATCCTCGAGCTGGAGTCGTTCGGGTCCGTCGGCGTCGCGAGCAGGGCGGAATCCCTCGACGAAATCCTCGTAGGTGTACGACGGGTGAAAGGTCACCGAGAGCAGATTGGGACTCTGGGTCGGCTGAGCGCCTTCGATTCCCTCGTCGGCGGAGAGTTCGCGTGCCACGTCGGGGACGCGCTGATTGCGGACGGCCAACCACCAGATCGCAAAGTGACGAGCGTAGTGCGTCTTGCCCGTGCCCGGCGGGCCGTGGAGGATGATTTGACCCTTGGTCTGGAGGTGTTCGGCCGTCGATCGGAGCTCGGCGGTCGTGAATCCGAGCCGTTCGGCCAGCGACTCGACCGAGGCCTCGCGCGGCTGCGGCTCGGGCGTCTCGTATTCGGTCCCGCGGAACTCGGCGAAATCGCCCCGTTCCGGGGGATAGAGAAAGTCGAGCTCGTCGATTTCCCACTCCACCAGCGTCCAGACGAGCCCCTGGGCGTCGAGACGATCGCGCAGATCGACGCCGAGGATGTTCAGATCGGTCCGGATGCGGTCGAAGAAGTCGAGGGCGTGACCATATCGCGTGGCCTCGTCGCTTGCCTCGGGGGGCGGCACGCCGGCCAGCTCGTAGGCGTCGCGGATAGCACTGTACTGGTAGGGCGGATAGCGGGTCGGCGCCTCGATCATCAGCAGGGCGGCGGTCAATCGGAGGCGAGTGCCGGGGCCGGAGCCGACCTCGTCGCCGAGCCGGTCGCAGAAGGCCTCGATGCGTGCACCGACCGTCCCGTCCCCCCAGAGTTGTTCGAGCGCCTCGCGACTTCGGGTCGGGTCCTCGCGACACCAGTCGCGGACCGAATCGACCGTGCGCCAGTTGACGAGGTTGTTGGACTCGGCCTCGAAGTAGGCGTCGAGTTCGTCGAGCCAGGCGTCGTCTCCGGCGAGGATGCCGTTGCGCAGGGGCTCGCCGAGGCGAGCGACCTCGAGTTTGTAGTTGCGCTCCTCGGCGTCGAAATGCGTCCAGTTCTCGTAAAAAAAGGCGACCCACTCGAGGAATTCGGCCCATCGCATCTCGTCTCGCCAGAACCACGTCAGACGCTCGTCGCCGAAGGTCTCGAATTCGAGGCCGCGCTCGTTCCGGAGCCACCCCCGAAGATCACGCAACTGGCGGTCGACCGTCTGGTTGTCGTCCAGGGGAACGTAGGTGCGGAAGGCCTCGGTGATGGCTTGCTTGGTGGCGAGGTCGCCGATGGGCTCGAAGGTTTGCGGCTCCAAGAAGTGGAGCGCCGCATGCGAGGCGTCGGAGCGGTTGCAGACGTGATCGCGAAGCTGCCTCGCATCGGAGACGACGTCGGCTCGTTCGGCGGGCTCGAGGTCTCGAAGCGCCAGAGCCCATCGGATCCAGAACGACGAGGTCATGTCACCGGAGTCGAATGCGATCGTCTCCGCCTCCCAGGCGAGAGCCTCGAGCATGCGGGTCGGCCACTCGATCGGGCGCTCGGTTGTCGCCAGGGCCACCTCGACGAGTCGGCGTTTGGGCGGGGCATCGTCGTCGAGTTTGGCCCCGAGCAGATGGAGATAAAGACTCTCGGCGGCGAGCTGGGTGAGATCGTCGTTGAGCGGGGCGAGTGTCGCCTCGATGGCCTCCGGATCGAGCCAGTTGCCCCACGTCTCACCCGTCGAGCGCGAACGAAGATCGGAGAGATGCCGAGACGTCCAGATCGAACGACCGGGCGTGACGAGGGCGTCGTCGCGCTGGAGACAGCGATCGCGCACCTCGTCGGCGATCTCGTAGACTCCGAGTTCGTCGGCCTCTTGGAGACGGGACATGTCGTCGCGATAGGCGGGGGAGACGGGCTCGCCGGTCGAGACGGTACTATCGCAGTCTCGTCTCGGTTCGCAAGCGACACGCCGAGATGGGGTTGTTTTCATCCGCTCCCCCCTCTTGCACGAAACATATCGCTCGAGGCTACCGACGATCATAAACGAGGGGACCGTGCGGAGAGTCGCAGGGGTTTGGAAGGGACTCGCCGCCGAGTCGGACCGCCATCTGGGCGCCGGCTCGTCCCTCGAACGATTGGCC
>JAQCND010000020.1 GCA_028274765.1 Bradymonadaceae bacterium | reverse complement strand
CGTCGATCGAGCAGCGCGACGGCTCGACGTCCGTGACGTGGATGGATTACGACTGGAGCCTCAACGACATGCCTTAGAGCTAGTTTTAGCACCTCGGTGAGGAGCGCGCTTGGCTTGGCGTGCGAAAACAGGGAGCCGAACCCACCGAGATCCCAGAGGAATCGTGGAGGGCTTGCGACGCCGTCATCGCCGCATCAGCCGCGACCGCATCCCCGTTCGAGTTTGTTGAAACGAGCTTGTAGATTTTATGTCATACCCTCGGCCGAAGACGAGGCTTCCTCTGGAGCGCTGGCTCCCGGCAGTCCCGCCTAGAGAGGCAAGAGGTCTTGATATCAGCTCTTAGCGCGAGTCTGCGGCACCGGCCCCGTCGCCGTCGACTCGAGCCACGTCCGCACCCCACCATTCGGATGCAGCTGTCTCCACATCGCACGAATTAGACTCGAGGCTGTCTGGGGCGTACGGCAGGCAGGATGAGAAACGGGAGATGAAAAGGAGGGGATGCCGACGTGTTGCACCTCCCCGACGAGATGGCCTGGTCCGGGATTACGGGGGCGACGAGATCCTCGACGCGGGCGCCACCATGGATGAAGCCCCCCCCAAACACCAGAGACGAGCTCCCTCGAAAAGGGGCATACATACGTCGAGCCGCTTCGGTGGAGACCGAGACGGCTCGGCAAGTCGCAGCGGCCGCTCGAACCGCATTCAGTAAGTCGCCGAAATGGCGAGATTGAAGCCGGACTGGTTGTTGGCGGCTCCAGAAAAGTTCCAGAAGGGGAAGTTCATCGAGCGCTGGTCGGATGTCTTCGGGAAAGTCGATGAATAAAGGCCGCCTTGAACGGTAAAGTATTCGGCGAACGGATACCGCAGCGAAATTCTCGTCGAAATGCGATCTTGAACGCCGCGACCGGAGTCGGCAATTGGCGATTGATATTGATCGTCGACGTCGCGGTCGTACGACCAGTTTCGGCTGTAACTGTACGAGAGCGAAGCCGAGAGCTTGGACCAGACGCGAACCGAGGCCCGGAAGCTATTCGACATGCTCCACTCTTTGTTCACGCCCTGAATGGCGGCGAGTCCCCGGTCGAGGTTACGTTCGTAGAGGTAGTTGCCTTCTCCGACTTGGTCGACGTCGATGGCGGGCACTTTGTAGTTGTGGAATCCTTTGCCGCCCCCGAGCGAGTAGGCGAGCGTCAGACGCTTGAAGAACGTGCGCCGAATCGAGGCGCTCGCGTCGACATCCATAATCTTGGTCGTCGTGCGGCTGGTCAGTCCCGTCGGAAAGCCGAATCCAAGGTTGGCCGATACCTTCGTGTCGATGGGCTCGATCGTGTAGCCCGTCCAGTTGGCCGTCAGCGACGTATCGTTAAACCAGATCTGCTGGGGATCTTCGACGCCGACGCCGGGCGAGAGTCCCTGGGTCCAGCCGATCCCGGCCGAAAAGATGATGTCCTGCCAGTTGTAGCTGGCCGACAGCGAGTATCCCAGGGCAGCCTGATCGAACGAGGAACTCAGGGGTTGATATTGCCCGGGGGTCCCGGTGTCGTTCTTGGCATCGGCGAAGGTCCCCTGACCGACTTGACTGGTGATGGTCAGTCCAACCGACCAATTTTTGTCGCCCGACTGGATGCGACGCCCGGACTCGCTTTCGACATCCGTCTCGGCGTCGCTCAGCGATGCTTCATCCTCCTCGTCCTCCTCGTTTTCGTCCCCGTCTTGCTCCTCGCTGCCGGACTCGTCTTCGGACTTCTCTGCATTCTTGGACTCGGAGTCCTCTTGGGCCTGTGCGATCTCCACGCCCCCGGCCGAGAAGATCAACACACTCGCCAGTATTACGTACCACCAACTGTCGCGCATCATGATGCCTCGTCCGTATCTTACAATCGTCGTTTGCCGTCGAGCGAGACCTCGAGACGACGAGATCCCGGTCGAGCGGGCGTTCAGGCCATTCACACCCGGAGATTGCGTGCAAATTTCAATCCATCGAGGGCGTCGAGCTCTGAACACCTGTCACAACCATTCGACGAATCGCCAATCTACGGAATGGACGACTCGATTGTCAACAATCCACGGATCGGAGAAACGACCAAATCCGCTCGGATACCGTGAGATACGCCGTGGCACGACGTTTGCAGTTGATCGACTGGATGATCGACCGGCGGGGCCGCCGGCGCTCCCAGCCACGCGTCGTCGAGATCCCACGGACCTGAGTCACACCCGGAACGATCTCTGTGTGATTCGCCACGGCTTCGCGTCGACTGTCGCGTCCCTGCACGCCTGCGATGTGAGCGGCCTCGCGACCACGTCGCCGAATAACTTCCCTCCGAGGGGAGGAGGTCGACACGTCCACTCAGATCTGGTCCCACAACTGGTGATGGTACTCTGAGTCGGGGTGCAGCCGCCGGGGCTCGCGGGATGGAGACACCTCGACGTCTGGCATCCCTCTTGAAATCTGGAGAACGATGAGAAGAGAGACGGGAGCGACGCGCGGCGGTACGATCCGGCGTCGGAGAGATGGCACGCGTCTGCTCCCCGAAGGAACGCCTTTCGAACATATTTTTTGCTACCCCCGTTGAGACCGGGTAGTATGAACGTGTCGCCGTCTGACGACGTGCGACAGCGGTGTTCGTTCTCCATGCTACCCGACGCTTCCAAGGAGTTCTCCATGTCGTCCGCCCCTTTCGCCCTCGACCGTCGCAAGCGTCGAAGCGACGAAGTCATCCAAGCCATCACGTATCAGCTCGAACATCTCGCCGAAGAGTACGAGTTGAGAAATCTCGTGCTCAGTGACAGCCGGGGCCTGATGCTGGCGTGTGCCGACAACGCTTCGGCCGGACGCGCCCTCGCCGCCTACGCGCCCGTCTTCAGCCGTCATCTCGGTCGGGGCGACCGCGAGGCGATCATGGGCAAGTTGAGTGAGTTTCTCCCGGGGGTCGACGGGCACACGCTCTCGGTGCGCCGGTTCGAACTCCACGGCGAGGAACATTTCCTGTGCGTGATCGGCGAAGAGCGCCTCTGTCGACAGGCCGATCTGTATCGCGCCGTCACCGGCATTCGGCGCATTGTACGCGACACGGCGGCCTGATTCGACGTTCGTCTTCGCTCCTCCCGGACGCCTCCTCGTGGCGTCCGGGTCCCCTCGCTCCCTTTGCCTCTCCTCTTGTCGACGATTTCGTCGGGACGCGAGACGCTGTTGAGACGACGATCGGTTCATTCGATCTGGTTGCGCTTCGCCAGATCGAGCCCTCCGGTGTAAGCGTACGAGACATAGTCGTGGTAGCCGTACGCGACGATCCCGAAGTCGATGTTGGCCGAGATCTGGTGAGGTCCGGGCTCGACCGGGATGTGGACCCGCGAGAAGTTCGAGTTGGGCAACTGCTCGTAGGTGTCGAACATCGAGATGTCGATGGTCTCGCCGTCGAGCTGGAAGGTCGTCTCGCTTCCCCGCACCGTCAGCGTCACGTAATCCGACTTGTAGGTCTCGGGCGTGAGAAACGAGTAATCGGTGCGGTACTGCACGACGGGAGGCACCACAAAGAAGGCCGGATCGCCGGCAAAGTCGACATTCTCACCGACGCTCTCCTGGCCCGAGACGAAAGCACCGAGCAAAATGGGCTGGGTGGCCGTGGCGACAAACATCTCTTTGGTTCCAAACTCACACGACTCGCCGGCATCGAGCGTGAAGGTACCGCTCTGGGGATTCGAGGCGAACTCCGAACACGTCGGCGTGCCCTCGCCCGCCGCCGGCAATACTTCGCCGGCCGACGTGTCGAGATTCAATCCCGTCTCGATCTCGGTGCCATCCTTGCGCGCCACGAATTTCCAGTAGGTGCCCTCGCGACTCCGGCTCTTTCGGTCGGGCGCTCGGAGTCTGAGAGGCGACGCCGCAAAGCGCGTCCCCCACGTCTCCGAGGGTTGAAGCTGAGACTCCAGGTGATCGCAAGC
>JAQCND010000305.1 GCA_028274765.1 Bradymonadaceae bacterium | reverse complement strand
GAACCGTTTTACGGCGAGCTGGGTGAAAGGGAAGTACTATCAGAACGACCTGCTGGCCGATTTCATGGAGTGGACGAACAACATTCCGACGATTTCGCGGGGATACCTCATCTCGCGCGACTTCATGAATGTCGTCGATCGACGCCCCGACGAGGACGAATACGGAGCGCTCCGCGATCTCGTCGACGCCCATGTCGACGGCGCCGAGACCGATGCGCTCGAGACCCGAGCCCGCCGTCTCGTTCCCGAATCGATCTTCGCGGACTCGCGGGCAATCCTCGGTCTCCCCTACCGGGCCGAACGCGAGTGCTATGCCGAAGCTCTCCACCGACTTTTTCGGCAGATGATGGCGAGGTTTGTCGACATCAACGGCGAGGCGCTCGACAAGGGACTCGATCTGCTGGTGTTTCCGGAGGGGACGCGCTCGGTCCAGCTGCAGCGGGGGCGCATCGGCATCGCCCAGATTGCTCTCCACTACGGCGCGACTGTCGTGCCGGTCGGATGCAACGGGTCGGATCGCATCTATCCGGGCAACTCGCCGATCGCCCGGGGCGGACGGGTGGAGTACCGGCTCGGCGAGCCCCTCGGCGACGAGGCGAGGGCGCCCTATGCCATCGAGGAGGCCTTCGAGCCCTTCACGGCGGAGGCCGAACGCCGGCATCGCGATCAGTTTCGCGGGTTCGTCGACTTGATCATGGAGCGCATCAACGGATTGCTCGACCCTCGCCATCAATTCAGTGAAGAGGCCGAAGACGCCCGGAGTGCCGAGCGATTCGTCTGAGTCTCGACGATGCGACCTCTTTCGGATGAGAGGGGACTCAAATCCGTGGGGGGCTCGACGACGCGTGGTTGGGGGCGCCGGCCGATCGTCGAGTCGAGCGACCGCAAGCGTCGTGCCACGGCGTATCCCACGGTATCCGAGTGAACCCAGTATGAGCGACGCTCGACGGGGCGAGTCTTGGATCTGAGCGCCCAGTTGATTAAGGTTCGACTACCACCGTCATGGAAGGTGGATACCAGTCATTTCGACAAGTGAGTTCGATATGGCCGATCAGACGACAGGTCCCGAGACAGGGGAACAACGCGACGAGATCGACCCCGAGCTCGTGGAACTGGCCGAAGAAAAGGCTCGAGGCTCGATCCTCAAGCCCCTCATCTACATGAGCGTGATCGCACTGGGGATCTGGATCGTCGGGGACTGGACCACCGAGCTCCAGTACTTCTTCAGCAGCTCGAAGCCCGTCGACGTTGGAGACGTCACCGACTTTGCCGACAAGCGTCAGAACAATCCCGACTGGAGCCCCGACTTTTCACACAATCGATATGTCTCGCTCGAGGGGATTCCCTCGCGACGCGCCAAAAGCCAGAAGTATCGGTATTTCAAACTCGTCGGGGCTCATATTTATGTCGAGGAGCCCGTCGAGGAGGGTGAATCGGAGGATCCCCTCCGTTCGGGAAGCACGGATCGTCCCGACCTCTCGAAGGTCGATCGCACGTACTTCGATGGAGCGGGTCGATTGATCGAATTTGCCCGCATGCCCGACCGCTATCGAGGCGTGCGCAAGTACTTTCGCAAACAGTACGGCACACGATTTTGCGAGCAACTCGACGAAGAGGATCGGGCCCGACTCCGGCGTCAGCGACGAGAGGAGATCGTCGAAAATTGGAGGAAAGAGTACGAAAATGCGACTCCGGAGGAGCGCCAAGAGGAGGGCCTGACGGCGGAGCCAACCGATCAACAGATCGAGAACGTCCTCGATTCGAGCGAGCTCTGTGCCGACGCTTACCTTCTCCGATCGGGAGTCGCGCCCGGAGATCACTGGTGGTACGTTGCGCTGGCGAGCCTCTTCGGTATATTCATGTTGGTCAACCTCTACTGGCTCGTTCGCTGGTTCCAGGCGTTCTTCGGATTCGGTCCTGATCCTCGAGAGATCATCGAGGATGACTCCAAGTAACGGGCTACCGGGGAGGTGACCTCCTCGCTTCCTCGCCGCCGCACGTCATCGTCGTTCGGGGCGAAGCTCTGAGGATCGAGATGATGATCGACACAATGGATACTGTTTGACGACCAACGAGAGGAGCGCAAGCCGTGGGCAGGGTGGTTTATACGGATCAGTCAGGTCAGGAACAATCCGTCCCAGTGGGACCCGATCATCCAGTCGTTACCATCGGTCGAGCTCGGGACTGTACAATCCGCTCCAGCCGCAAATCCGTCTCGCGTCACCACGCCGAGATCCGCTACGACAACGGATCGTGCTACCTCACCGACCTCGATAGCTCCAATGGGACGTTCGTCATGATCAACGGGGAACGCCATCCCGTCCGGGAGCGCGAGGAGCTGAGCCCCAACGACGAGGTGTGGTGCGGCGACTTTATCATCTATTATTACGACGACGATCTCGACCGGGCGTCTCCCCCTCAACCGGGAGGAGCCGTCGAGGCCGAACACTCCGGCGGGCGGCAGCGCTCGGCTTCGCAATCCGGCGGCCATCAGCCGCCTCCGCCCCAATCGAATGGGGGAGGGGACGCGGCGGCGCCCTCGGCGAATACGTCGCGCAACCCGAGCGTCGACGGGAGCGACGAGAGTTACGAAGAGGTCGAGCCGGAGGTCATCGGAGATCTCGACGACGATCCCCTCGAGGAGCTCGAGCGACTTCGCGAAGAAAAAGAATCCGTCGAAGATCTGGCCTCTCGGCAGGCCATCCAGATCGAAGAACTCCAGAGTGAGCTCGAACAAAAAGAGCGCGAACTCGAGGAGGCACACGAGTCGGCTGGAGGTTCCGACCCCGAACAATTGACGGAGCTCGAAGAAGAATTGGCCGAAGCTCGGGATCTCACGGACGAGTGGCGCGAGCGCTATCAGAGCGTCGAAGCCGAACGCGACGAGCTCGAGGAGCGTATCGACGACCTCGAGCGCGAGCTGAATCGCGAGCGTCGACGAGGCGACGACGCCGAATACGAGCTCGAGGAGGCTCGGGATACGGTCGATGATCTCGAGAGCCGGCTCGAGCGGGTCCGAGAACGGAACGATGAGCTCGAATCGGAGGTCGAGCGGCTCCAGTCGGAGCGAGGCGAGCTCGATCAGCTGCGGGACCAGCTT
This sequence comes from Bradymonadaceae bacterium, assembly GCA_028274765.1. Lineage (GTDB taxonomy): Bacteria > Myxococcota_A > Bradymonadia > Bradymonadales > Bradymonadaceae > CAJXPB01. Next base: position 12,444 of record JAQCND010000305.1, on the reverse strand, counting down.
CAATCGAAAGAGCGCGAACTCGAATCCCTCGAACGCGAGGTCGAACATCTCGAACGGCAGCTCGAGCGCGCTCGAGAGGACGCCGAACGAGCCGAATCGGCGACCGAAGAGGTCGACAAGCTCGAGGACGAGCTCGAGCAGCGGCGACGCCTGGTCGATGAATTCGAACGGCGCAATCGCGAACTTCAAGACGAAAACGAACAGCAAGCCGACGACATCGAGGCGCTCGAGGAGCAAATCGAATCGGTTCAGCGAGAGCGCGAGCGCCTCCGCGAAGATCGAGACAGTCTCCAGGAACGTCTCGACGAGCTCGGACAACAGCGCGATCGCGCCCAGTCTCGTACCGAGGAGCTTCGAGACGAGCTCGACGAGGCGACCGCCACCATCGAGGAGCTCCGCGACCAGGTGCAGGGGCTCGAGCAGCGACTGGCAATGACACGAGAGGAGAGCGAAGACGTCGGGGCGCTGCGCGAAGACAACGAACGACTCCGCCGAGAGCTCGAACAGCTCCGCGGAGACGAGACCAGCCACGAACCAAACGCATTGGGCGTGTCTCCAGGCGACCGCGAGCACCTCGAAGCCATACGCGAGGGGTTGGAGGCAATCGAGCAAGTCGTCGACGCGCTGGATCGCACCGATCTCGATCCGCTTTCGACGGTCGACCGCGTGCGACTTCAGTCGGCCATGCGAGAAGCCACTCCGGGCGAGACGCTCGATGACCTCTTCGGGTGGCTCGAAGTAGACTCCGATTCCGATACGACCGATACTGCAAGTTGAGGTTCTCTCATGACACATCACCTGTATCGACGCCTTGTCGCCCTCGTCGGTGGCACCGCATGTCTGGCGGTCGCGGGGGCGTGTGGAGGAGACGACGAGTCGAACTCCAACCAGGGGGCTCCTCCGGAGGCGAGCAATCCCGAAGTCACCTGCGAGCGGGTCGATGACGACGGGATCGAGGGGCCCGTCGTGCAGGAGGTCAGTCTGCGCATTCAGGACCCGGATCGCGATCTTCAGACCGACGAGGGTCGCATCGAGGGGACAATCGACGGCATCTTCGTCTCCTTTTCCGACTCCGATGCCGACGGACGGTTTACCTGGGAGGCAGCCCCCGAATACAATCCCCTCCGATGTGACGGTCAGTTTCGCATCGTCGTCTCGCCCTCCGATCAGAAAGGCAACTCGAAACAGTACACCCGCAAGGTCATCAAAGAGGGCGGTAACAGCTCGAAATGACGTCATGCGGCTCGCGCCTCCCCTCACGATCGTGCCAGCCGGGACGGGAATGTCGTCCAGGTATCGAGATGTTTGGAGAATGTCGAGCCGATGGACGAACCGCTCGAGTCAATGCTCAGGACGCTGAACCATGGACTTCGACTTCTTGGAATACGTCGAGCGCAAGAAGGCGCCCGAGAGCGGTCGCGACCGTGCGACCGGATTTGGCGAATACGCCTTCTCGGGCGACATCCGCGTGCTCCGCCAGATCCAGAAGGTCACGCCGGTTCGACTGGTGGCAGAATCGGCCGTGCGGTTCTGGAAGACGATGGAAAAGAATGAACTACTCGGAAAGTCCGTCGAGGTGGGGCGTCGACAGTTTCCCTCCCTGTACGAATCGCTTCTCGAGTGCGCAGAAACACTCGACATCTCACCGCCCACACTCTACGTCTCTCAGAATCCCGTGCTCAACGCCGGTACCTACGGCACGGACACCGAGGCGTTCATCATTCTGAACTCGGCCTTGGTCAATGCCTTCGACGACGATCAACTCCAGTTTGTCCTCGGCCACGAGTGTGGCCATCTCCAGAACAACCACATCGTCTACCATACGGCGGCTCAATTTCTGACTCAGGGTGTCGCCTCTTTCGTCAAATGGGCCGTCGCTCCGGCCAAGATGGCACTCAACACCTGGAGCCGTCGCGGCGAAATCACCTGCGACCGAGCCGGCCTGTTGTGTTGCCGCAACGACGACGTCGCCTACCGGAGCATGCTGGAGCTGGCCATCGGGTCCCGCGATTTTTCCGAGGAGATCAGTCTCGAGGCTTACATGGAGCAGCTCGAGGATCTCCAGGAGGGATGGGGCCGGTTCAAAGAGTATTTCGAAGGTCACCCCTACCTCCCGAAACGCATCAAGGCGCTGGAGTTGTTCGCCGAGAGCACCTACTATCGCAATGCCATCGGCGAACGAGGGGGTCGACCGCTGGATGACATCGACCGGGAAGTCGAGGACCTCGTGCAGGTTGTATGACCTCCGCGAACACCGCCGGAGCTCGAGAGTAGAGCGCGGCGGTCCACAGACGAGAGAACGGGTCGGATACGCTCCGGACCGACGATCGCTCGGCCGTGGAGACTCACAGGGCGTTCACCTCGGGATCGGTACATGCCGGGTCCCTCGCGATCCGGGATGTCGCCCAGGCTCGAGGATCGGACGCCTGAGACGGCTTCACGTATCGAGGGCTCGAAGGGCGCCGGGCTGACGACTCGTTCGACTGCGTCGGTGCGACCGTCGCTGCCAAGACTCTCGGTGCTTCGGCGGGATCGCGGTTTTCTTCTTCGAAGACGCGACGAGCCTTCAGATAGTATTCAACTCGAACGACGCCAGAAAGAGGGCCAACATGTCGGACCAGACGGATCGAGACGAGCGGGACGAGGAGTCGGTTTCCTCGCCCGAAGACGAGGCCAACGACGAGGCGCTCTCTCCCGCCCCCGATGCCTCGAACGAGGCCGACGCGGACGCCTCGAACGGGTCCGAGCCCTCCGGTTCGATAGAGGGCGAGCGCGACGAGTCGCGCGAGGCCGACTCTACGCTCCCCTCGACGATTGAACCGGAGGAACGCGACGACGATACGGAGGAGATGCAAGCCTCTCCCCTTCATTCGGCCGAGCGGGCTTACGAAGAGGGATTGCTCCCGATCGACAAGGAGGCCGTCGAGGACGATCTGCTGGAGCTCGGTTCGATCGCCGAGTCCTGTGAGTTCCGCACGCTCTACGAGGAGATTCACGACGAACGACTCGAAACCCTCCGGCGCGAGGAGATGACGGTCGTCGTGCTCGGCGAGTTCAACCACGGCAAATCGACGGTCATCAATGCTCTCCTCCGCGAGGAGGTCCTGCCCGTCGGGATCACGCCCACGACCTCGATCATCACGCACCTGGTCTACGGCGACGCCCCCGGGGCCACCCTCCATCCGGCCGGCGAGAAAGATCCCTACGAGATCGGATACGACGAGATGGAGGAGGTCATCCGCGAGAGCGAAGAGGCCGGCGAGGAGCTCGACCACGTCGAGATCGCCTATCCCAACGATCTTCTCGAGGACTCGCTCGTGCTGGTCGATACGCCGGGCGTCAACGACATCTCGCGCCAGAAAGTCGAGATCACCTACGGCTACGTCCCGCGGGCCGACGTCGTTCTCTACGTGCTGGACGCCACACAGATCCTCAAAAAGAGCGAGATCACCTTCATCGAGGATCGACTTCTGGAAGCCAATCGCGACCGTATCATCTTTGCGCTCGGCAAAATCGATGCGCTCAGCGAAGAGGAGGCCGAGGAGGTCGAGGCGTACGCTCGCGAGGAGCTCGAATCGATGCTCGACGCCTCGGTCGAACTCTTCGCCTTCTCGGCCCGCGATGCGCTGGAAGCCCAATCGCAGGGTGAGACGCCTCCAGAGGGATTCCGGGCCTTTCGACACGAGTTGATCCAGTATCTCCGCGACGAACGCGCCAACATCATCCTCGACAGTGCCCTCGGGGGCGGACTGCGTATCGCCGGACTGCTGGAGCAGAATCTCGCGATCGAGCGTCAGGCCTACCGCCTCGAAAAAGAGGAGCTCGAGGAGAAAATCGAGGCCGTGCGCTCGAAGCTCGACGAATCACGCCAGTTGATCGCGGAAAATCTGGAACTGATCGACGAGCGTATCGGCGAGATCGCCGCGACGGCGCGCCACAACCTGCACGTCTTCCGCGACGAATTCAAAGAACAACTGCCGCGCCAGATCGAGGCCGCCGAAGCCCGAGAAGTCAAGCTCTATCTGTCGGCCTGGATCCAGGATCAGTTCAAGGAGTGGCTCGAGACCGAGGGGGCCGAGATTGCCGACAGCCTCGAGGAGCTGGCCGAAGAAGTCATCGAGGTCACCAACGAATCCATCCAGGAGGTCGTCGAAACCTTCCGCGACGAATTCGGGCTCGCCGAGCAACTCGACCTCGAGGTCGACACGGTCGCCTACGACATGAGTGTCTTTGCGCTCGGGACACTGGGGGTGTCGGTGCTACTGCTGGCCAACACGCTCGTCGGCGGCCTGCTGACGGCGGCAACCCCGGTGCTGGCCGTTTTCTTGAAGGGCAAGGTCGACGACCAGATCAAAGAACGAGCCCGAGAAGAGGGTCTGAAGGCGATCGACGAGGCGACCGAGGCGATCGAAGAGGAGTTGATGCGCGTTATCTACGAGTACGGCGATCGCCTCGAGGAGTTCGTCGAAAACGCCGGCGATCGGCTCTACCGCCAGGTCCAAGAGGCCCTCGCCCAGGTGCAGCGCGAACTCGAGAGCAAGGACCGCGAGGAGGCCATCGACACGGTCGACCGACGTCTCGGCGAGGTGCGCGAGGTGGCCGAACGTCTCGAATCGAAGCGCGACGAGCTCCGCGGATACACGACCTCGAATGATGCGTGAACATCAATCTTCGTCGCCGTTCAGTCGAGCTCGTCCCTCCCAGAAGAGTCGATTGAGCCGGAAACCGAAGTGTTTGTAGACTGAAATAGCGGGCGAGTTGTCGTGCCGTACGTTGAGCGCCACCCTCGAGACGCACTCGAACAGTTCGTCGAGGAGGCGCTCCGTACATGCCGTCGCCAGTCCCCGGCCTCGAGCGTCTGGATGAGTCACCAGATTGCCGATGGCGGCGACGTCGTGCTCCTCGCTGACCACATGGACGCCGGCAATACTCGACAGGCCGTCTCCCGACTCGTCGTCGATGCCGAAATAATACCCGGTTTCGAGCTGCGACGGTTCGAAGAGGTTGTCCGGATAATGCTCGTACAGCTCCATGATCGCCGCCGTGTCGCGGTGATCGAGCCGTCGCACCCGTTCGTCGAGGTCAGAGGGTTCGTAATGTCCGCGCGCCAGCCCCATGCGTTGCATTTTGCAGAGATGATGGACCTCGAATCGACGCTGGACGGCTTCGAGATGCGGCTCGACGACGTGAAAATGAAATCGATCGGGGAACTGGCCCTGACACTCCTCGAAGATACGGTCGACGCCGTACCGGGAGCCCGTCGCTCGCACGGCGGGCAGGCTCAACCCCTCATAATAAGTGACGATGCTTTCGATCGAGCCCTCCCGGTCGCGAGCGACAAACCAGGTACAGAACGGAAAATAATCGGGATCGAGATCGCCGAGTAGATAGGCATTGGCGAATCGATCGTCCTGGAGGTGCCGACACAGCTCCTCGCGATCGGAGACGCGCTCAATGGCGAGCGACGTCGAAATGGGGTGATTCGACGACAGTTCAGGTGACGTCGGTGCAGTCATTCAATCATCTCCCGATCCGGACAGCCGAACCCATGGAGTCATACTCAGTGATACGTCGAAGAAGTACCGTCATTGGTAAGATGACCCAGAGTTCGTCGTCAAGACAATACGATCAAGTATGTACGATACCAGTCGCGGTCCATCCTGGCAATCCGGGCCAGTGGAACCGAGTGCCATCATCAGCCGCGGGTTCAGGGTCGCCTCACTCCTCCCGACAGGGTGTCATGCGGCGACGTGCCCGCGAAGCCGCTCACGTTCAGAGATGCACAGGGACGCGCCAGGAGACGTGAAGCCGTGACGAGTCCCCCACAGGTCGTGATTGCACTCGGTGGAGCCACGAGGCCTGATGCCAAGTAGACACCATCCATACGGATCAGCCCAGTCGCCTCGCCCGAGCCTTTACACTCCGGTCTCGGACTCGTCGCTGTGCATGTCGACGGTATCTCTAGCGGCTCGTCTCCGCCCGACACCATGATGTAACGGATCGCGTTCTCGTTTTAATTCGACTCTCGATGGTATGGAACTGGCACGATGCTCGAGTCCCTCAACGATGCTCAGCGCGATGCTGTCACTCACGAGGACGGACCGCTCGTCATTCTGGCCGGGGCGGGGAGTGGCAAGACTCGCGTGATTACGCATCGCATCGCTCATCTGATCGAGCGGGGCGACGTAGCCCCCGACGCCATCGCGGCGCTGACGTTCACCAATCGCGCCGCCGACGAAATGCGGACTCGTGTCCACGACCTCCTGGCCCACTCCGACGAACGCGACGCCTCGGCGGCCGACGAGGTCGTCCTTTCGACGTTTCACTCGCTCGGAGCCCGACTGTTGCGCCGTCACGGCCATCAGTTGGGACTGGATCGCGACTTCAGCATCCTCGACCAGCGCGATCAGACCGACCTGCTGCGAGACGTTCTCGAGGCGACGGGGCGCGACGTCGATCGCCAACAGCGGCGTGCGTGGCAACGCTCGATCGAACGAGCCAAACATCGAGCCATGACGCCGGCGGAAACCCGGGCCGAGGCGGCGACCGACGAGGAACTCGCTCGCGCTGCCGTCTACGCCGACTACCAGAAACGTGCTCGCGCCCGGAATTGCGCCGATTTCGGCGACCTCTTGCTCGGCGGTCTCGAACTCTTCCGCGAGGACGAGTCGCTGGCCCGGCACTACAGCCAGCAGTGGCAGTACGTGATGGTCGACGAGTTCCAGGATACCAACCCCGCCCAGTACGAGTGGCTCGACCACCTGACGGCGACTCACACCAACCTCGCCGTCGTCGGCGACGACGATCAGTCGATCTACCGGTGGCGTGGCGCCGACGTCGGCCACATTCTGGAGTTCGAGAGCAACTATCCCGACGCCGAAGTCGTCACGCTCGACCGTAACTACCGCTCGACCCAGCTCATTCTGAATGCCGCCCACGACGTCGTCCAGCACAACCCGAAGCGTCGCGACAAAGAGCTCTGGACCTCGCAGAAGGGAGGCGAACCGATCACCTGCCTGGTCGCCGAGACGGCGCGCGGCGAGGCTGCCTTTGTGACTGACGAGATTCGCCGGCTCGTCGACGAAGGCCTCGACTTCAGCTCGGTTGCGGTGTTCTATCGCACCAACGACCAGAGTCAGCGACTCGAGGAACAGTGTCGCGCCGACGATATCCCCTACCAGATCCGGGGTAACCGCAGTTTCTACGAATACCGCGAAATCCGCGATCTCTTGGCCTATCTGCGGCTGGCGCTCAATCCAGAGGACGACGTCAGTGCCCTCCGGGTGCTGGGAGTACCTCCGCGAGGCATCGGCGATGCCACCGTCGACAAATTGCGGCGCGCGACCGACGTACCCGGCCTCGACTCACTCGTCGATGCGGTTCGGTGGACAGCCGACGTCGACGCTTCAGAGGACACGAACCGGCGTGCGCCCGCCCCCGAACCAGACGCCGAGATCCATCGAGCGGCCCTGAAAGCGCTCGACTCGCTCCGCGGACGACCCGCCGAGGGGGTCGAGGACTTCTGCCAGGTGTTGTTCGAGACCCGCGACGATCTCGAGCAATCCGGAGAAGACACTTTGACCGAGGCCGTGCAGCATCTCGTCGAACGCCTCCAGTACGCCAACTACCTCGAGCGCGAGCACGGCAGCGATGCCGGCGGTCGCAAGGATCGCGTCCGCGAACTGATGAAGGCCGTGCGTACCTTTGAAGACGAATACGGAGACGACGAGGCCGAGGCACTCTCGACGCTCCGTGCCTTTCTCGAACGATCGGCGCTCACTCGGGAGGACGATCACGATACGGATGGCGATGCCGTGACGCTGACTACGATCCACGGCGCCAAAGGACTGGAATTCGATACCGTCTTCATCGTCGGACTCGAGGAGGGACTCTTCCCCCATGTCGACGAGTCACCCGATCCAGCCGAACTGCGCGAGGAACGGCGGCTCGCCTACGTAGCGATCACCCGAGCCGAGCGCAAGCTCTACACGACTTGGGCGCTGGAGCGACGGCGTCGCGGCGAATGGTCTCGTCAAAAGCCGAGTCGCTTCTTGTTCGAGATCGACGATGCACGCCTCGAGTTTCACGATCGCAGTCGGATCGATGACTTCGACGCCTGGGTGGACGAGGCGGCGAGCTGGGCCGACGGTTGGGGCCGCTCGCACGACGATGACGCCCCCGAGACGACCCGTCTCACCGAGAAGCGGGCCGATCGCGACACCCTCGCCGACGACGCTCCCTCCGAAGACGACCGAGCCGAGGCGGGACTGGTCGGCGCCCGCGTCTCGCACGCCAAATTCGGGCAGGGCGAGGTCCGCAAGGTCACCGAAGCCGGGGGGCGAACCAAACTCACCATCGAGTTTGCAGATGGCGGCGAGCAGACCATCGTCCGGCGATTCGTCGACGTGCTCGAGGCATGAGTGTGGGAACGATATCGTCGATCGACGAGGGAAGGGCATTGGGGGAACCTCACCTCCTCCCGATGATGGGTATGGCTCAGGTCCGTGGGATCTCGACGACGCGTGGTTGGGAGCGCCGGCGGCCCCGCCGGCCGATCATCGAGTCGGTCGACCGCAAGCGTCGTGCGACGGCGTCTCCCACGGTATCCGAGCGGTCCCCTCGATGATCTCTATCAGTTTTTTTGATTTTCTCCTTGCAATGAGGCATTTAGTGCTGTAGTCACAGTCGTATAGCGGTCTGAGACAATGCCGCAGATCTCTCCGACAGGATCCTGTATTGTGAATCGACGGATCGACACTCCCTGGAGAGAACCTCTCCAATGAGTGGAGGTTCCCGAGTGCGAATGCAGGTTGCGCTGAACGAGATGAACGGCCCGAGAGGGCTTCGACGCAGTACGTCAGCCATGGAGCTGACGGCATGAACATGCACAATGAGTACTGAGGAACACGATGACAGAACGAGTTCAAGGCACGGTCAAGTGGTTCAGCGAAGACAAAGGTTACGGCTTCATCGAGCAGGACGGAGCCGGCGAAGATGTCTTCCTGCACTACAGCGCACTCGAACAGGAAGGGTTCAAGTCGATCGAGGATGGCGCCACGGTCGAGTTCAAGCTCGAACACGGTCCGAAAGGCGCCAAGGCGGCCAACGTAGAAAAAGTTTGACGCGGCCTGCTGCGCTCGGCCGGTCGCTTCGGCGAGCCGGTGAGCGCCTACGACGCCAAACCCAACCCCGCTGGCTTCGGCCAGCGGGGTTTTTTTATACCCCCAGTGAGCGGGTCCGACCCCCAGACAGAGCGTCACCCACGAGATGGGAAGCACACTCACAGCGCTATTCGTGCTCGTATCGATAGTCGTAGGGCTCTATCTCCGTCTCCGCAGGCAGCAACGTCAGCGACGAGAGATGGAGGAGGTCGCCGAGGCACGACGTCGCTGTGCCCTCTGTGACTCGTCCGAGCTGACGCACGTCTCGCCCGAAGACGACTACATGTGTCAACAGTGCGGGTTCCGCAGTGAATGGGAACGCGAGTCGACTCTAGAGGATCCGCTCGATCGAGTTCGGGCTGCCCAGCAGGCTCGGGTCGTCCTCGACGATGTCCTCGAACAGCTGCAACACCATCGCCAGTCGAACCGACCGCGCAAGTCCATGGAGTGGAAGGTCCGAACGGAACCCTCCGCCGATCGCGCTCCCGGACGGCTTTTCGACGACCTCGCTCGGGCCGATCGCTTACTCGACGAGGCGGGCGCCGACCTCGACTCTCTGCCCGCTCTCCCCGACCCTGACGAGCTCGCCGAAACACACCTCGACGAGCGTCTCTCCCATGCCACTCGCATTCGCGATCGCCGTCACGAGGAACTCCTCGAACAGGCCTCTGAAGACAATGACTGAGCTCTATGGAACGAGACCTCATATTCAACAACCTCCCTTCCACTTGCGCTGGTTTGGCTATCCAAACGAGGTGACGGCATCTCGGGTATCTCGTGTTGGCTCTGCATTGCTTCCCTGTTCGAGATACATTCCCGTTTGTGATGCACAATCTGGCTCTCTTGGCTCCTTAGGTCTCGACGTCCACATCTCGATAGCGATCGGCGTTGGCACAGCTCGGGGCGGTCGGATCGAATGGGATACCACCTCTTTTGCGTCGACGACCCTGTGATTCCAAAGGGAGATTGCTTGTTTGTATTCATTCCGACGCCTCACTTAAATTTATGTTAAATAAACGAAGACGGAAGGTCGAAATACTCTGCTGATATTCTCAAAAGACTTTATAATATAAGAAAGTTAGTCTATTTTGATTAAACGGCCGCAGGGCGGTTATTGCTCAGCCAGCATTCGCAACGATGCGATTTTAGAAGGAGCGAGAACATGATGTATCGACGCAGTGGATGCCTGCTCGTCTCTCTTTGCCTCGGACTGACCATAGCTGGAAACATATCGTGTTCGACTGAGCCTGCTACTGGTAACGTCGAATCAAATGAGTCTTCGTCTGCGGATGGAGTGAGCAACACGTCCAAACGAGAAGGCAGCAACATGGATGGAGGTTCATCGGTTCCTTCGACCGATGGCATGTCTGACCCAACCGATGATTCCCCCAACAGCGATGCTACGTCCGACCGCAAAGACGATACCCTATCCGAGTCGCCTCGCGATGGAGGCAGGGACGGGTTCGAGTCGACCGATACCGACCAATCCGAAGAGGCCGATGGCGAGACGATTGCAGACGCCAATGACGGCTCATCCAACGAGCGAGATGCTGGCGAAGATGCCGACGTGTCAGCGGACCCCAAGGATGCCACCGACGCAGGCGAGGCGCTCGACGACACCCAAACTGCAGACGATACATCGACGCCGAGAGATCCCGACACCGGAGGTGCTCGAGCTGATACACAGCTCGAAGATAGCGGGAGTCGACGCGACAGCTTCCGTACTGGCGACGCCCATGATGCACGAGACGCTTCACCTCGAGATGCTCGCCAGACACGTCCCGACGGGCAGTTGATAGGAGACGGAGGCTCCGGCGGCGTCGATGCTCGTCCCCCGGATGCCACGATGCAACCGGATGCCGACGCGCGCTCCATGCCTCCCCGAAATCCAAGCTTGATCTATGTCGATGACTCCGATCGCCTTGTCTACCTGGACAATCAGCGCAACAAGTACACAACGGGTGTCCAGGGAGATATTCGAGCGCTCGGACCGAGCCTGTATTACGATCAGGACAGCATTCGTGAGATTCCTTACGCCATCGCCGACGGCAACGACGGTCCCTCTCTCAAAGTTGTCGATCTCACCGGCAATGTCTCGACACTCGACAAAGACATCATGGGATATACGAGTCACGGTCGACTCGGGGTCGCTGATGTCAACGACAATCAAGATCAGGACATCATTTACCCTGATGACAACAAATCGTTGGCCGCCATCGATCAATCAACCGGCCAGAGAGAGCTCGTCCGAACCGGAAAAAACGGCAACAATGCCAAGCCCGCTGCTTTCATGGGGGCCATCGATGACAACAACGATGGTATCGAGGAATTGTACTGGATTGGAACCAGCAGCAACGTCAAATACGTCACTCAATCGAATTTGAAACGCATCCAGACCCCTAACGGTGGGTTTCACGTGGGCTCGAACAACAATATCGGCGTCGGAGCCCCTCGCGATCTAAATGCCAATGGCGAGACGAACTGGGCCATGGTCAACGGCTCGAACAACCCCGGACTCGTCCCAGCCGGTGGCGGTTCCTTCCAGACTCTGAATACTCAAAACAACGCTACCAAAACCCCCGTTGCATTTGGAGACGTGGCGGGCGATCTCCGCGAGGAAGTCATCTTTATCGACTCCAACGGCAAGATACGGTACGTCTCGACGAAAAATCCCGGACAGTCGTCCGCCGCCCAACTGCTGCAAGTCCAGGGCAACGACGTCTCGGCCGACCCGCAAGTGGGACTGGTCTCGGGCTATACGGCGTTTGGAGAACGGCTTTGATCGGGCTGAGAGCTCGATGCGGGGCGAGCGGATCATACTCGCGATATGGATCGGTGCCGCCCCCATCGGCCAACCTCGTCGGATCCAGGGGGACGCAATACGTCACGAGTAAGCTGGACGGCTTACCACTTCAGGGAGCAACGATGGACGACGTCAATACTTTCGGTCGCGCATGGTCGATCTGTACGTGCATGTTCATCGCCATATTCGCTGCTTGCAATGATGATGCTTCGACACGAGACGTCCCCGATCGAGGCGGCGACGCGACGTCCTCCGAGGTCGACGTCGAGGCGATCCACGATGGGACGACTGATCGGCCGAGAGATGTGACGCGGACCGATCGAGATACGCGTTCCCTCGATGGACGCGAGAAAGACGGGCAGACATCGTCCGGTCGAGACGGAGGCACGGAGGCTCGAGAGGATGCCTCCGATGTCGCCCCTACCGATACGAATCCGATCGACGGAGAGAGTCGCGATACCGAATCCAGGGATGTCGAAC
>JAQCND010000299.1 GCA_028274765.1 Bradymonadaceae bacterium | reverse complement strand
CAGCCGCGTGTACTCGAAAAACTGCACGGAGTCGCCCGATCAGTGCCAGGCACTCGAGGCTCAGTTCGGCTGGGGCGAGGCGGGCACGGATCCGTCGAGCAACCCGTCTGCGTTCGACTGGACATCGGCGACGTACAACGACACCCACGACTCGTCCGACAACAACGACGAATACGAGGCCCAGGTGACGCCCCAACAGACGGGTGGGTTCGCCTATCTGTTTCGGTACTCATCGGATGGGGGCAACAGCTGGACGTACTGCGATACGGACGGCAACGACGGCACAAACAACGGCTTCCAACCCGACAAGATCGGTACGATGACGGTCGAGGAGCCTCAGCAGACAACTGTTTCGATCGACTGGTGCAAACTTCAGTTTCCGAAGTCGATCAACACGAAGACCGGCGACAAGCAGACCGTCTACGGTCGCGTGTATTCGCAGGGGTGTACCGACGATCAGGGTGGCTCGCGCGTCGAATGCGAGCCCATCACGGGCGAGCTCGGATGGGGACCGACCGACGTCGATCCGTCGAACAACTCCTCGAGCTACACCTGGACGCAGGCCAGCTACAACGATCAGTTTCCGCCGATGAACAAGCAAAACAACAACGATGAACACGTGGCCTCGTTTACACCTTCACAGACCGGGACGTTCGACTACGTCTTCCGGTTCTCCGGGGACGGCGGTCAGAGCTGGACGTACTGCGATACCGACGGGGCGCCGTTTGCAACCGACAACGAGGGGAGTCTGGAGGTGAGATAGGGCGAGGGGAGGCGATACTTCGGGGTAGGGAGAGGCGATACTTCGAGGTAGAGCGCTCACAGCGGGTTCAAGCCCCCCGAATCCGACTCCGAGGATGGGCCCGCCGCGGAGCTGACGCCTCCCTACACACTGCGCGCCCCCTTTTGCCGCCTCGAGCTCTCCGATCGTTGAAACGATGGGTACGGTGTCTATGATCATAGAAGTCGCACGCCTCTGATCCCGATGAGACAACGCATCGTTCGACATGCCCGTGTCCCTTCTTCCGCCATGACGTCTCATACCTCCCTCTCTCGGCTCTCGTGGTTCTCGGCTCTCGTCCTGTTGACAGGACTCGCAGGTTGCGATCGATCCGATGAGAGGTCGCCGTCGTCTCCCTCGACGCCCCCGGAGTCCTCCTCCGAATCCCCCGACGAGGGAAGAGGTTCGCCACCGGAGGAAGACGACTCCTCCTCGACGGAAAAGGCGTGGCAGCAGGTCGACCGGAAAGAGCTCGACGAACGAAAGCAAAAAATGCTGGAGCGAGCTGAGTCGGCCCGCAAAAAGCTCGGCTCGACGCTCAAACGAGAGCTGACCTCGGCCGTCTCCGAGAAGTCGTTCTCCGGCGCGGTCGACTTCTGCCACTCCCGCGCCCCCGAGATTGCCGCCGAGGCCGCGAAGGAGACCGACGTCGAGATCGGTCGAACCTCCCACCGGCTCCGAAATGCCGACAACGTGCCGCCGAGCTGGGCGAAGGCCGCAGTCGAACGCCGAAAGGCCCAACCGTACGTCTATCGCGGACCCGACGAGCGAATCGGCTACCTCCACCCCATCGAAACCAAGGGGCTCTGTATCAACTGCCACGGCTCCCAAGACCAGCTCGCACCGGACGTCGCCGACATGCTCGCCAAACGGTACCCCGAGGACCAGGCGACGGGCTTCGAGGTCGGCGATCTTCGGGGATGGTTCTGGGTCGAAGTACCCAAGCGTGACTCCTGACCCGCTCCGCTGCATTTTGGCGTCATACGAAGCTGCTCACTCGGGAAGGGGGCGTTCCGGTTGTCGTTTGAGCCGCTCGGGGAGCGGCTGACCGGTCAGGGATTTCAAAAACGCCACCAGATCCGAGATGTCGCGGTCGGTGAGGTGCAAGGGTTCGAGACTTCCCTCGCGGTGGGCGACCGCAACGGGCGCCTTCAACTCGGAGTAGAACCGCACGACCTCTTCGAGCGTCTCGAAGTGACCGCCGTGCATGTAGGGAGGCGTTCTCGCGACGTTGCGGAGTGTCGGTGTCTTGAACTGACCCTTGTTTTCGGGCTTTTGAGCCAGAAACTCGAGTTCTCTCGCTACCTCCGAGTCGGGGGCCGCATTGCTGTAGGGACCGAGGGCGTTAAAGGGATCGCCTTTGACCGTTGGAATTCCCGTGTATCGCCCGAGATCGCGAGATTTGAGCCACGAGCGCCGGGGTAGTCCCGTATTGTGAAATTCGCCATCCGAGAAATCTCGCCCGAAGTGGCAGGTTGTGCAATGGCCCTTGCCGACGAAGATCTTCAATCCCCGCTCGGCCCGTGCCGAGAGCGCCTCGAGTTTCGATTCGTCGCCCGTCTTCAGCCCCCGGACGAATCGATCAAAGGGGGCATGGCCCGATACCAGCTTTCGCTCGTAAGCGGCAATCGCCTTGCCGACGTTGGCAAAAATCTCGTTGATGGTCTGTCGATCGGAGGCCGTCATCGACTTCCAGGCCCGGTGTTCTGGGTGATCTAGATCGGAGGGAACGGGTCGGGCGTGTTCAGGAAATCGCTCCGGATCGGAGAGATCGGGCCACTCGCCGAAGATTGTCTCATAGGCGCGCCGAAGTTCGGGATTATCGCCAATCAGGTGGGCGACGGCCAGTCGATCGGTATTTTGTTCGTCGGGCGATTCCAGCGGATCGAGCGCCTGGGCCCAAGCGCTGTCGTCACGCCCATCCCATGAAAACCATTTCTGAAACGAGACGTTCAAGAGTGTGGGGGCGTGTCGCGGCGTCCGACCCGCAGCTCTCGAGAGGCGTCGCGGGTCGGCGAAGCCGTGTTCGGGCTGGTGACAAGTTGCACACGAGAAGTCGCCGCTTTCCGACAATTGCGTCTCAAAAAAGAGGTATTGCCCAAAATGCGCGGCCTCGGGGTCGTCGGTGACGTCATTAGTGGGGTCTCGGGGAGGCGAACCCAGCGGCGACAGTTCAGCAATTTCGCGGAGTTCGGCGCGGGTGAATCGGCCTGTCGGGGCGCGAAGTCCGACCTCCGGAGCGACCGTGCCACCATCGGCTCGGGCAACATGGATATCCCTCCCCCCCGTATCTGGCACACGAGGGGCTGAATGAGTCTCCATCCGACATCCCGTCACCAGCCCCGAAACCAGCGAGGCGGCGAGCAGGACCGCCACGAGCGAGATCGAGATACGGTACTCCATCTTCAATCTCATCGATTGGCCGTCACGACTTCAAAGCGAGCCTCGTCCGACGTATCGCTCTTCTCGACAGTCACCGTGATCACCCACTTGGCCTCGGGGGTGCCCGGCATGTGGAACTTCAGACCATCGGCTATGTAGACGCCGTTCGACTCTTTTTCGATCACCGGATCCGTGTTCATGCCGTGGCCGTGTTTGGGCATCCGGGCCTCGACCTCGAGCGAGGCGCCCTCGACGGGCGTCTTCATCTCGTCCGTGTCGTAGACCGACACCCCGATCTCAAAGATCTCGTTGAGCGGGATCGGTGCCGGCTCGGGCTCGTAGGTGACGAAGAACTCGCCGTTCGAGGTCATCGTCCGTCGGGGATTGCCCATCGGATTGGTGTCCGATGAGGTGACATCTCCGCCGTGCGAGTGCCCGCCGCTCTGGGCGTCGCCGTGCGAGTGAGTCCCCTTCGACTGGGCACCGCTGTGCGAGTGCCCGCCGCTTTGGACGTCGCCGTGCGAGTGCGAGCCGTGATCGTGGCCGGAGTCGTCACCGCACCCGACCATCGCGAGGGTACAGAGGGCGGCGACGATCGCGAGGGCGCAAGAGACGCGGGACGAAACATTGTGAAAAGACATGACGTATGGCTCCTCTTGGTTTGAAAGAGGCAGAGATTCAAAGGTTCGAACGCTCGACTCAAAACTGCCAACTCGCCGCGAGGCGAGTCTTCCATCGGTATCGATCCGGGCCGGCTACGGGGACGTCCGCCGCCAGCGCCAGCGAAAGGGATTCGAGGGCGCGCCAACCGACTTCGCCGGTGAGTTCGACCGGACCGAAGGTTTTCTCTCGAGTCCACGAAAGGACGATGTTGCTGCGAGTCGCCAGGTAAACGGGATCGAAGACGTATGCCGCTCCCACGATCGAGCGCGTCTCGTGATCAGTGTGGGGAGCGACGATGGCACCGTGGACCGAGGAGGTTCCGCTCCGTGTGCCCTTACTCCCGTGGCTATGGTCGTGAACATGACCGTACGAGTGATCGTGTGAATGCCCCCCGTGTCCTCCTCCGTTCAAGCTGCTCAACGAAAATTGCTGCGTCACGGACGTAAAGAAGACCAGTTCATCGGTCGGAGACGACGAGACGATGACGTACGGAGCAAGCTCGGTGTGTCCAGCTCCCAGGCCCGCTGCTTCATCGCCGGTGGGGAATTCGGCCCCGAGGCCGGCCGACATCATGAGCAGGCCGTGTTCCGTGGCGTAGATGCGGCCCTGGAGTCGGGTGGCGAGATCGCCGATTCCCGTCTCGGTGCGCCCGCTCTCGTAGGAGACGTGGCCCACCGGAAGTCGGAGCGCCCCCGACAGCCACGGCAAGGGAGCGTATTCGATCTGCGGAGTCGTCATCACGGCCGTCCCCGACGAGGCCTCCGAACCGAAGTCGAATTGCCGGAGTTCCAGTTGGAGTTTGGCCCGCGTGAGTGGTTCGGCGGGCGCAATGCCGTACTGTGAGACGACGTGGTGGCCCGACGCCGGGCGGGGAAGAGCGCCCACCCCTAGACCGACGGCGAACAGGGTGAGCCAGAGGAGACGTATGGGTTGACGCATGGGTCTACCTGTGTCTGCTTTAGCAGATATCCCTACGATGTAGGGAGCCCCCCGAGGGAGGCGGCAGCCTCTAGCTCCGGGTGTGAGTCCGGAGATCGAGGTGGGTCTATTCCCCCGATCCGAGCCCCGAAGGAGCGAGATCACGCTTATCCGAACATGAATGGGGAGCAACCATACACTTCGAGAGTACTCGGCCTTGCGGCCCACGAATACACCAAGCAAACATACGGCCTCTCCATCCCCCCCCTCAATGTGGCAAATTGTCGCACTGACGGACGGGACTCGTCTCCCTAACATGAATGGTCGAATCGAGCGGATCTCGCGTCTCCTTCGAAGAATCTCATGTCGGAATCCCCTCCCGATACCCGAAACGATCGCCTGAACCTGTCGTGGCTCGTCAAATTGCGATGGGCGGCTCTGCTCGGTCAGATCGCGGCGGTGATCACCGTCGCGTCGCTCATGACGGTGAACGTCGATCTCGGCGCCGCCTCGGGATTGCTCGCCCTGCTCGGGCTCTCCAACCTCGTTCTCTACTTCGGCCGGGATCGCGTGTCGATCTCCCGGGTACGGCTCGCCGGAGGGGTACTCGCACTCGACGTCGCCGCGCTGACCGGATTGCTCGCACTCTCCGGCGGTGCCTCGAATCCCTTCAGCTTTCTGTACGTCTTGTACATCGCCATCGCTGCGCTGATGCTCCGAGGGTATCGACCTTGGCTCGTCGCGGGGTTGGCCATCGCCGGATACGGATCGCTCTATCTCGGGGGGATCGAGCTCTCTCACGATACGCGAGCCGATCACGGCGACGTCCACGGACACCTCTACGGCATGTGGGTCGCGATGGCGGTGACCGGCGGAATGATCGCGTACTTCATCAATTTGATTCGGACCGAACTCGAGGATCGGCGGCGCCGACTCGAGGAGATGCGCGAGGTGCGAGCCCGGCGCGACAAATTGGCCTCGCTGGCGACTGTCGCGGCGGGGGCAGCCCACGAGCTCTCGACGCCGATCTCGACCATCGCCGTCGTGGCCGACGAGATGAGCCACCGCGCTCGAGAACAGGGTGCGGACGAACTGGCCGAAGACGCCGACGTGATCGGACAAGAGGCCGAGCAATGCCGGGAGATTCTGGACAAGATGGCGGCCGAGTCCGGCCATCGCCGCAACGCGTCGTTTCAGACGATGGCAGTCGGCGAGATCGTCGACGCGGCTCGCCGTCGTGCCCCGGAGCCATCTCGCGTCGACGTCGAATGCCGCGTCGCACGATCGACGCACGTCGACGTGCCGGTCGAGGCGTTCGTCGACAACGTGGTCGCCGTGCTCGACAACGGGTTTCGCGCCTCGTCGGAGAATCAGACGATCACGCTCGAGGTTCGAGAGGACGACCAGGGGCTCGCGTTCGTCGTCCGAGACGAGGGTCGGGGGATGGGCGCGAAGGAACGTCGCCATGCCGTCGAACCTTTCTTTTCGACGCGAGAGCCGGATGAAGGCATGGGGCTGGGGCTCTATCTGGTGCGCGAGTTCCTCGAGGGGGTCGAAGGCGCCATGCGCATTGAATCTTCAGAGGGCGAGGGCACGGAGGTTTACATGTGTCTACCGGACTCGCACGTTCAATACGAAGCACGAGGAGATGCGACATGACCGATGAGACTCGGAGTCCCAACGATGAGCCCATCGAACCAGGGCGAATTCTCGTCGTCGACGACAACGATCGCTTTCGCACACACCTGGGACGGGCGCTGGAGCGGCGAGAGTTCGAGGTTTCACGAGCAGCCGATGCCGACGAAGCCCTCGACATCGCCGAGGACGTGGAAATCGATTACGCCGTCGTCGATCTTCGCATGCCGGGCCCGGACGGATTGGAGTTGATCCGAGATATCTTCGAGGTGCGTCCCGAACTCGACGTCATCGTACTGACTGGCTACGGAAGCATCGCCACGGCGGTCGACGCCATTCGTCTCGGCGCGGCCAACTACATCCAAAAGCCTGCCGACGCCGGTGACGTCCTAGCCGCCTTCGCACGCGGTCACAAGCCGCCACTCGAGGACCTCGAGCAGGAGTTCGACGCTCCGACGCTAGACCGGGCCGAATGGGAACACATCCAGCGCGTGCTGGCCGACTGCGGCGGCAATATCAGCGAGGCGGCTCGCCAGCTCGGGATCCACCGTCGTACGCTCCAGCGCAAGTTGAACCGCTATGCTCCGGATCGCAATGAATAAAAGGCTCGGATGCCTCGACTCCTTCGAAGAGCGGGCAGTCAAGACATCATTCGGCGTCGGCTCGTCGCCACGTCTGGAACGTCTCGCGCGCCAGTGTCCGCCAATCGGGTGGGAACTCGTGTCCCTGGTCGTGATCGACGATCTCCAGGGGGAGATCGTCGGACTTCAGCAATGTCCGAGTGTCGAGAAAGGTCTGACGGTACTTGTCGGGTTCGCGTTTTCCACCGGTGATGACGAAGCGGCGCGTCTCCTCGGGGTGCTCGATCTCGTCGGGCACGTCGGTCCAGCCAGCCGGCGAGATGGCGAATAAACCGCGGTAGCGATCGGGGTGTTTGGCGACCAGATGCAACCCGTGGAGTCCACCCTGCGAGAAACCCACCAGCCAGACGTGCGACGTCTGCATGGAGACGTCGCGAGTGCGGGCGATCCGTTCGAGATGATGCTGGAGATAACGGTGAGTGTGGCTCGGATGGCCGAGCTTCCAGTGGTAGTGACCCGCTCCCCGCTCGATCGGCGCCGGGAGCACGATGGCCGCCATGGCGCTATCGCGAGCGAGGCGAGCGATCGGCACGACGTCCTCGGGGTTGCCCCGGTAGCCGTGCATCAAGACGACGGTCGGCCATCCCGAATCGGGAGCCTGTCCGTCGGGGAGCAGAACCGTGGAGTCGACGGGCGTCTCGGGGATGTCGAGAGCATCGCTCGAGTGGCCGGTCGATGCGTCTTCAGAGGTTGTTTCAGCCTCCGTCTCGCTCGACGAGGACGGTTGAGTCTGGGAGCTGGAGGCGCCTTCCGTCGGGCGCTCGACGGTTTCGGACGATGTCTGCTCCGTCTGGTGTTTTCGATACTCGCCACACAGTCGACCCAACCCCAGGAGTATCAGGGCGAAGACGACCACGAACAATCGAGTGTAGAAGCGTCTCATGTCGTGCCTTCACGAGGTTCGACGACGGTGCCGCACTCGTGGCAGCGGTAGGGACGATCGGAAAAGTAGGGGATGTAGACGATCAGCCAGAGGGCGACGGTCAAGATCGTCAACAGGAGATGCCATCCTTCGAGTTCGGGACGATCGCGGACGAGTCGCTTCCGCACCTCACAGTGGGGACAGTAGCCGCTGGACTGCTGGCGAGGGGATTGATGCTGAGTCATGACGAGCGCGGTGGTGAGCGGAGATGGGCGAAGATGGACGTCGGGCCGGCGATCATATCTCGCGGTCGATGCTTCGTCCATGCCCTATGCCCCCTAGGCTCCCTCCTGGATCCGTCGTCGAAGCTGGGAGCTGGCGACGTCGATGACCGTGACGACGACCAGCAACATCAGCAGAGCGGTCGTGGCCTTCGGATACTGGAAATTGTTGATGTAGGTGTAGAGATAGTAGCCAATCCCGCCGGCCCCGACGATGCCGAGGACGCTCGCCTCGCGGAC
>JAQCND010000297.1 GCA_028274765.1 Bradymonadaceae bacterium | reverse complement strand
CCGACCAGCCGCATCGGCACGATGCAGTCGGCATCGACCGCCCAGACCGGCGTCTCGACCTGTTGGGCGAGGGCGGAGCGCCATCGGCGCACCGGATCGACCGGCACGTCCTCGACGACGACAAGGGCGGCTCGTTCAGCGAGTGATCTCAGATAGTCGCCTCGATGACCGTCGCGTTCGACGTGAAGGGCATGACCAATCCCGCGTTCGGCGAGTTCCTCGGCGACCTCGCGCGCTCCCTGGAGGGCAAACGTGTGGTGACGAACCGAGGCGTATTCGTGAGTTTCGGTCATGCCCTGCACGACGAACGCTGGAACATCGAGTTGATTGGCACACCCGATCGCAGCATCCAGGGCGGGATTGTCGTGCCCACGGGCGGCATTGCGCATCCAGTAGAGCACGAACTCCCCCTCCATGTCGGCGGGCTCGGAGGACTGGGCCGGGCGACATCGCTCGGCGACAGCGTCCGGGAGGTCGTCGAACAAATCGGTCGGTGTGGGCATATGGGGGCTCGGTTTCATGAGTCCATATCGAAAGAACGTCACGTGTGAGATGGCGAGCGACAGGATTGTGTTGTGGGGGAAGATGCTGGAGGCGCTCCCGACTCGGCATCTGCGGGGAGAATCGACAATCGCCTTCATGTCCTGTCGCGTGACCGGCACGTCGTGACGTAAACATGCGTGTCAATCCATCGTCATTCGATGACGTTCATCCTTGTACTCCGGTCATGAGCGTGGCAACTTCGAACACAACCAAGCGTCTGAATACGAATCGACGAGCACGCAATCTGGAGCTCCACCATGAGTGAACGAGAGCACGCCTTCCCCGAGCTGACGGACGACGACCTCGAGTTGATGGCTCGACAGATCGAGAAGGCGTCGTCCGACTACGACATGATGGGCGTCCTCGAGGAGCACGTCGGCTACCCTGTCGACAGCCCGTTTCTGATGCAGTTCGACACGTCCTTCTGTCCCGTGGATCTGGGCGATGCCGGCATCATGTACGTCTTTCGCGATACTGCGTTCTAGCAGTGTTGCTGAGGCCTCGAGGCAACTCTCGTTCCATGAAGGTGAAGGTGGCCGACCGGGTCGAGGCCCGAATCGTGTGACGGGGCTCGCCCCCTCGGACCTTGCGACTGAAACGATTCCCATGTCTGGAGCACGATGATGAGTGACGACACGGCCCCCTCCGAGCTGACGGGCGATGACATCGAGGCGATGGTCCGACGCATCGAGAAGGCCCCCGATTTTCACAGCATGCGTGACATTCTCGTCGAACATGTCGGATGGGACGAGCGGCATCGACTGCTGTGGCATCTGACCCGAACGCGTGCCCTCGCTACCGAGTGCTTTCCCCATCTCTGGTCGGAACTCGTCGTCGGATACGAGGACCACGCGTCCCCGGACGATGTCGTCGCCCTCCTGGGTCGGATCGAGGCTTACGACTCCCATCGCCCCGACATCGAGGAGCCGCACGGACGAGGCACCGGCGTGACGTATCGCCCGGAGCGACTGATCGAGGACTGGCCCATCGCCCTCGATCGCCTCGCCTGTGCCGCCTATCACGAGGCCCCTCGACTGTTTTGCGAACGTTGGGAGACCTTCGACGCGACCATCCAGAAGGGGGTGAAGCTCGTTCAGCGCCGATTCGACGACCGCGAGCGCGACGATTGTCCCGAGGGCATGGTCCGCGAGCTAGCTAAAATCCACGTCCGTGAGGACGGCCTCCCGGCGCGCCTTCCGATCGTCGAGGAGGGTGAGCTCAATCAGAAACGCACTCGCACGCCCGACGGCTACGCCTCGTGGCTTCTCGATGATTTCATCGAGCTCTACGGTCCGCGCGACGCCTGGGAGGAAGCCTTGCTCGAGGTTACCCTAGAGGTCGATGGCGACCTGCCGCTGGCCGAGAGCCGCGACGGCTGGAGACGGGCCGACAACGACGAACTCGTCGATCTGATGTCGAAGGTCCATACGAGCGGTCATCTCTTCGACGTGAGCAACCTCTACGACGTGCTCCTGTCGCGCCGCGACGACGATCCCGACGAGCTCTTCAGGGCGGCCCGCCGGCTCCGGGAACGCGAACAGTGGGCGGTCGCCGAGGTCGCTCTCGCCTCGGGGGTGTTGCAACTCGAATCGACCGGTGAACCCGTCCCCGAGTGGACCGACGACTGCTGGACATTTGCCTCTTTGGAGATGTCGGCGGATCGAGACTCGTTCTGCGGACTGGAGAAGCTCGCCGAGGCCCTCGAGTACGTGCCCGAGGAACGCATCGTGCCTCGTATGTTGGAGCTCTTCGACGAGCCCCGCGAAGTCAGCCAGCGACGGCCGTTCGGTCTCCTCCAGGTGTGGCCGCACCGCGACGATCTGATCGATGCCGCCTGCCGGGCGGTCGAACACGAGGCTCGGGGGCCCCGCGTGACCATTCGAGACATGATCCCGATCGCCGAGCGACTGGCCCTCGTCGGCGCCGAGTGGCTTCCCCGCCTGGTCGAAGAGCACGAGGCGGCGGACGAGCCCCTCCTGCGAGATACGTATCAGCGAGCCATCGTATATGTGTTGGCCGACCAGGTCCGGGCTGGCGAGACGATTCCACCTGCATACGACCCGTACATCACGTTTGTCGATTGGCACGCCATCATCCCGGACGCATACGTGTTTGAACGCGATGTCGAGTCGGAGATCGCCACGGTGATGGCATCGCTGCCCCGAGCACGCGCCGAATCGCTCCTGCTCGACCAGCTCGACCCCGAACGCGAGGGCTGGCCGCGAGCCCTCACCGGCGTTTCGCTCCACCCGACTCTCGCCCTCATCGATCGCGCCTTCGAATGCGTCGAACGCGAGGGCATGTCCCCGGACCACCCACACTTCGATGCGTTCGAGGCGATGCTCGACGAGCTCGGAGCGGGAGCCTACCCCCGACTCGCCCACGTGCTGTCTGACTCGAACGATTCCGCTCTGCACAACGCCGTCCGAGACGTGCTCGGCGAATCGACGTACGACTCACTCGTCGAGGGAACCGGGGGACGAGCGGCGGCCGATGCGAGCCGCATCGACAAGATCGAGCGCATCTCGAGGGAATGGCTCGAGAGCCATCCGCGGGCTCGAACCACCTCCCTCCACCTGTTTCGGCGCCTCGACGAACCTCCAACATCTGAGACGATCTCCCGGGTCGGAGGCCCGCCGCTCGGCGTCGACCGAGAGACGTGGCCCCACAAGGGGGGCGACGACGATCTCCCGATGGAGCATGTCTTCACGCTCGATCGCCAGGAGGCCCCGATTCTCGGTCGCGGTCTCTCGAATGAGGTGCGAGCCGTCGCACTCTTCGCCCACGCCCCCGGCCCCCATCGCACCTGGGACCCCCACGGCGAGGGGACCGAGGTCCGTTTGCTGACCGACGAGGATGTCGAGCAGCGACGCCTGCAAGGTGAGCCCCCCGTTGGAGAGGCCGAGCCCGGATGGGCCCTCGAGACGCGGTGGGTCGAGATCCCGTCGATGGTCTTCGAGAGCGTGACGTTCGACCAGTACAACGTCGAATCAGAGCCCCTGGAGGTCCTGCGCGAGGACATTCGACGAGTCGAGGCGCGCAGTGGCGGATCGCCTCTCTGGATTCAACAGCGATACCCCGACATGCGGGAGTCGTTTCTCATGCAGTGCACGAGCTCTTTTTGCCCCATGTTCCCGGGAGAGGCCGAATGTCTGTACGTCTTTAAGGAGACTGCCTTCTGGCAGTGTCATTGAGGAGGAGTTCGACCCCATTCGAGCCCACGAGACGAAACAAATCCGCTCGAACCGCCGACGATCAACAATGGAGGGACCCCAGCGTCGAGCTGCAGGTGGTTGAAGGGGCTCGTCGCGACGACCGTCGGTCGGACGCCTCCGGCTCGATCGAGTCCGGTCCCTCCTTGGCCGGCTGTCGGCGGGCGGTGCGCGCTCGGGCGCACCGGGGGGAACATCATGGCTCGAGTTCGTCCCGTATCGCTCCCCCGCCCGCTCCGCCGGCGAGCAGACGAAACCTAGCAGGTCATTCGAGATGCTATTCCCAATATGATCGGAGATGACGAGGCCGATCGGGTTCGACACTTCGGGCCAATCCCAGCCGAGGATATCGCCCTGGAGGGCTCCAGTATTGGGCGAGATCGAACGTTCGGATGGAGGAAAAAGGCCGCCTTGACCCCCTACTGGGGCTGGCCGATCATGACTCGAGCAATGCAGATTGGCATCCTCGAACTCTTTATCTCGCCGTCTCTCCCTTCATGCTCGATACGTTCCGTTCGTCGATGGACGCGCTCGTCACTCGCATCGGTGAGTCCCGGGTCGCTTATCTGCGACGAAGCCTCTGGGTACTGATTCCGGCGAGTATCCTGCTGATCGACATTGTTCTTCGATGGCAAGGAGGCACGCCCGCGGATTTTGCCGAGCGGCCGAGCTATCTTTTGTCGTCGGTGGGGCTTTCGGTGGGACTCTGGTGGGCGCTGAGTCGACTGGTTGCGGGGACGCAACGTCCCTGGATATGGGGAGCGCTCGCCTCGCTGCCCTTTGCGCTCCCAATTGCGATGAGCTGGCAGTACCAGACGGTCGTCCACAAGGACGTCAACACGGGCGTGCTCCTCTATCTCGTTATGGAGCCCAAGACGACCCTCGATCTGGGCGCAACGGGTTGGAGCTTGGGCTTTACGTTCGCGCTTCTCGGCCTGTGGGCATTCTGGACGACGTGCCTGGCCTGGAGTCAGCGTCCGGACGAGGAATCTCGAGTGATCCGCCTCGCCCGGGGCGCAGCCATCCTCTTCTGGCTCGTGGCGGTCGTGCTCTGGCCGCGACCCAACCCGGTGACGGGCGCACACTACGTGTCGGATGTCCACGTCGGGACGCTCGTCGCCTCGGTCGGCGAGACGTTTGCGACCCAGAACGTGAGCGGAAGCGCGATCGGACGGGCCGAGGATCGGGCCGACGTCGAGGCCAAGGGGCTCGAACCCCAGGATATCCCGTCCTCTTCGACGCCCAACATCGTCGTCTTTCTCGGCGAGACCCTCATCAAACGACGCATGAGCCTCTACGGCTACGAACGAACTACGACCCCCGAGATGGCCCACTTCGCCCGCGAGCACGCCGACGAGGTGTTTCATTTCGACCACGCCTACGCCAATTCACCGTACACGCCCCTCTCGGACGCCGCGAGCCTCTCGGGGGTGGCGCCCTATCGCAGCCGCGAGACGCTCCACCGCGCCCCGATGCTCTGGGAGTACGGCCGGGCTGTCGGGTCGACGAGCTTCCTGTTGACCTCGAAGCGGTGGAGCTGGTCGAACATGCAGTTGTTTTTCCTGGCCGACGACGAACCCGACCTCGTCGAGACGGGCGACACGATCCCCGCCGAGGTCGTCAACGGCGGGGGCATCGACGACCGGCTCCTGAGTCCGCGGTTCCGCCGGATGCTCGAGGAGGACGTCGACCGCTCGACCTCGGTCACGGGCGTCCTCCAGACCAACGCCACCCACTATCCCTATCTGGTCCCCGATCGGGTCGACTGGTCGCTCGAAGCCTCTCCGGACCGATACGATGCCGCCTTGACCATCGTCGACGGCGTCTTCGGGGACATGGTCGACGCTCTCGAGGCGACCAACCGCCTCGACAACACCATCATCGTCGTCGTTCCCGATCACCGCGAGCCCTTCTACGATATCACGGGGCGGCTCGCCGAGAAACAGCCGGAGGCCCTGACGCCCGATCTGCGAGGCGGACAGCGCATCGAGTCGTGCCACCCGACGATTACGCGCATTCCGATGTTCATGTACGTCCCGGAATCGCTCCGGGACGCGATGAATCCGGCCGCCGTCGAGGCCCTCCAGCACAATCGCAATCGCGTCGTCTCGACGCTCGACATCGTGCCCACGTTGATCGATATCGTCGAACAAACCGCTCGGACCGACGTCACCCTCGAATCTCCGGTCGACGTCGACGGCACGAGTCTGCTCGACTCTCTCGACAAGGGGCGCACGGCCCTCTGTGTGACCGAACCCGGCTGGGAGACGACGCTCAAATCCGGGATCGGGGTCTTCGGCCGAGACTCGAGCTTCTACATTCGCGAGGACTTCCAGACGCCCTACGTCTTCGACCCCTCTGAACCCATCCGCTCGAACCATCCCACGGGCGGACGTCCGGCCTCCGACGAGGACTGGGCATGGATCGCCGACGCCGCCCGACGCAACCCTCAAATCGTCGAGTCGCTCCACCGCGTCGCCGATCGCTCGTCCTACCCGGAACTCGCCGAACGCCTGCGATCGATCCGGGGCGAATGATCGGGATCATCACTCTTCGAATCGAGCTCCTTTGTACGCTCGAAGGAAGTCTGTATTCGGACGACTCACTCTGAACCCTTTCCATCTGTCTCGGCTGTGGATTGGTTGCGATCGATCACTTGCATCCTTATTCGAGCGATCGAAGACGACCTGCAGAGGGCTCTTCGTCCGCTGGCCTATTGTTGTTGTTCCCTCGCACGGGGCCGAGAGGAATATCGACCGAAAAGGAGTGATTTGAAACACGCTGATGTTTATCGCATCCTGATGTGATGGATGCTCAAAATGTTCGAAACCGTTCTCTCCCAGAACGGGTCTCAATGGTGACGATGCTCCTCCCCCGCGATCACGACGAGTGGCACGTCGAGCGGCTGGTGGACCGGATGCCGCCGAACACGATGCGGGCGAGGCGGCGCCCGGCTGGCGTTCGTCAGGGACGTCAGCCGGTGAACTCGAGGACACCGTCCTCGAGGCTGGCGTAATGGAGGTTGAACCAGTCGTAGAGGAAATTGTTCTTGATCTTCCAGGGCGCTTGCGTGCCTTTGGGCGGGAGGCGGTCGGCGGCGCGCTGGATGTAGCCGGCGTCGAGTTCGTCCATCGCATGGCCTTCGGCGTCGACGCCCTCGTTGTCGGTCGGGACGACCTTCGTATAGCCGTGTTCGTCCATGTGATTGAGCAGCCGACACGTGTACTGGCACACCAGATCGACCTTCAGGGTCCACGAGGCGTTGATGTACCCGAACACCGTCACGAAGTTCGGGACATCCTCGAACATCGCGCCCCGGTACACCTTCTGTTCACTCCCGGACATCTCGTCGCCGTCGACCTTGACGTCGATCCCCCCCAGCAGTTGGATCTCCAGCCCAGTCGCCTCCACGACGACGTCGGCCTCGAGCACCCGTCCCTCCTCCAGGTCGCGACCATCCTCGAGCCGGATGCCCTCCTCGGCAAACTCCACGATGTGATCGGTGACGACCGACGCATCGCCGCACCGGATGGCCTCGAAGAGATCCCCGTCCGGCACGATGCAGAGACGCTGGTCCCAGGGATCGTAGTCCGGCGAGAAATGGCGCATGTCAAAATCCTCGCCGAGTCGCTCTCGGATCTGGTTCTGGATGAACTCGCGGGAAAAGTCCGGGAACGTCTGGGCGATGTCGTACAGGAGCCGCTGTATCAGGATGTTGCGGACCCGCGTGAGCCGATACACCAACCACTCGGGCATGTAGCGCCGAAGCATCTCGGTGATGCGATCCTCGGACGGCATCGAGAGGATGTACGTCGGCGACCGCTGGAGCATCGTGACGTGCTCGGCCTCCTCGGCCATCGCCGGGACCAGCGTCACGCTGGTCGCCCCGCTGCCGATGACGACGACCTGCTGGTCGCTGTAATCCAGATCCTCGGGCCACTTCTGGGGATGGAAAGCCTGCCCGTCGAAGTCCGATTCGCCGGGAAAGTCGACCTCGTGGCCGTGTTCGTAGTTGTAGTACCCGGTACACTCGATGATGAATCGACTCTCGTAGGTCTCCGTCTCACCGGTCTCGAGATTCTGGACCTCGACCGTCCAGGTTCGTGTCTCCTCCGACCACGAGAGGCGATCGACGCGCCGCCGATAGCGAATCCGGTCGGTGACCCCGTACGCCTCGGCGGTCTCTCGGACGTACTGTTTGATCGAGGCGCCGTCGGCGAGCGTCTGCGTCTCGGTCCAGGGCCGAAACGAGTACCCGAAGGTGAACATGTCGGAATCGGAACGGACCCCGGGATACTCGAACAGATCCCAGGTGCCCCCTAGCTCATCGCGCATCTCGAGCACGGCGAACGATCGCTCCGGACACTCTCGGGTCAGATGACAGGCGGCGCCCACCCCCGACACGCCGGCCCCCAGAACGAGTACATCGACATACGTATCATCCATCGACAACGACTCCTGAAGTGGTATTTCGAATGCTGTCACTCGAGTGGCTTCCGCGTGTCGGAGGCGTTATCGGGCGAAGCCGGTCGACATTTCAAGTCGAGTTCGAGCGGTCGTAAACGCCATTTCATCCCATTGAGCCAAACATATGCATCACATCGCCCTTGCTTCCGCCTTTAT
Source organism: Bradymonadaceae bacterium (assembly GCA_028274765.1). Taxonomy (GTDB): domain Bacteria; phylum Myxococcota_A; class Bradymonadia; order Bradymonadales; family Bradymonadaceae; genus CAJXPB01. The sequence goes on along the minus strand of JAQCND010000297.1, from coordinate 10,273 downwards.
ATTGGCTTGCCAATGCCGTTCGGGGCTCGGATGGAGGGGCATCCATCCCGTTGATCTCCGGGCTCGCGCCCGGAGCTTGGTACTGTCGCCGCCTTCGGTGGCTCGCCAGGAGCCCATCGATGCAGGTCGATGAAACGGCGTTTAGAACTGGAAGCCAACGGGATCTTGCGACGCCTAACTCCCCTGCTTCGAGTGCTCCGGTCGTCTCCGGAGCATCCGCCCCTCGGCCCCCTTGTCCGGAGCGCATCCTTGCCGTCTGAACTCGAACGGAAGGAAGTGGCCCTCGCGTCTCTCGTTCGGCCCCCCTGGAGGGCTGGCTCCCAGCCGGTTCATGGCTCGATGTTCACTTCCGCGGACACGTCCGGAAGCCGGCGTAGACGTCGCGGCGCTCGGGGGTGAAGTAGTTGCGCCACATGTTGTGGATCATGCGGCTCCGGGTGGCCCAGGCACCGCCGCGCAGGACCTTGCGGTCACCGAACCACGGCTCGGAGTAGTCCCCGTACATGTCGGCCTCGAAACCGGGGTAGGCCTCGAACGTACTGGCGGTCCACTCCCAGACGTTGCCGAACATCTGGCGGCATCCGAAGGCACTGTCTCCTTCGGGGAAGGCCCCGACGTCGGCGAGAACGCGACCGTGGGGGAGGTCGGCGTCGGCGACCAGCGGCGTGCCATCGGCGAGGGCGAGTTCGGCCGTGGGCGGCTCGTCACCCCAGGGGTAGCGTCGCTTGGTGTCGGCGAGTCCGCCCTGTCCGTCGGGGGCGCCGGCGGCCGCGGCCTCCCATTCGGCCTCGGTCGGCAGGCGACGTCCGGCCCATTGACACCAGGCTCGAGCCTCCCACCAGTTGACGTGCACGACGGGAGCGTCGGGGTTGAGGGGGACCTCCTCGTCGAAGAGCCGCTGTCGCCAGCGCTCGCCGGTCCATCGCCAGTGGTCGGGGGCGTCGGCCTCGGCCTCGCGGCGCCACGTCCAGCCGGCATCGGACCAAAGATCGGGGTTGTCGTAGCCACCATCCTCGACGAACTCGGCGAACTCGCGGTTGGTCACCGGCGCCCGGGCGATCTCGAAGGGCTCGATGGTCACCTCGTGAGCCTGCCGTTCGTTATCGAAGGCGAAGGGCTCGTCTGCGGGCGTGCCGAGCAGAAAGGTTCCGCCGGGGATGGCGACGTCGCCGTCGAGCGAGCCGCCCTCCAGGTCCTCCGTGTCGAGCGATTCGGGCCCGCTGAAGTTCGGAGGTACGTAGCCGAGGGTCTGGCGCGTGTAGGTGAACGCCTCGGTGTGCATGTCCTCGTGAAAGGTGGTGTACCGGTAGCGGTAGGTCTCGTGTTCGGTGGGCTCGCGCCCCTCGAGCCGAGATTCGAGTGCCTCGAGTACGCCCCGCATGTAGTCGCGTGTCTCGTCGTAGCTCGGGAGCGGGAGATCCCAGCGCGTGTCGTGGTTGATGGCGATCGAGTCGTAGAGTTCGTCGGCGTCCTCCCGGAGGGGATTGTCGCCGTCGAGGTCGCGCAGCCCCCACCGCTCGTGGAACCAGGCCAGATGGCCGATCTCCCAGAGCGGCGGATTGACGATGTCGTACTGCGGCCCGAGCAACTGGTCTTCGTCGAGGTCGTCGATCAGTTCGAATGTTCGCTCGCGGGCGTCTCGGAGCAGCGCGGAGAGCTCTTCGGTTGGGGCGCGCTTGTCTCGAGTCGTGCGGGGCGGGTGAGTCATGGCGTCACCTCGGCGTGAGAGTCGTCATGAAGTGGCGATGTCGAGGACCTCGGCCCAGGCTCGGCGCTCCCGTTCGGGGGTAAAGCGCGCGGCCCGTTCGCGGACGGCCTCGACGAGGGCGTCGTAGACATCGTCGTCCGTCTCGGCGCGTCGGAGGAGTTCGGCCAGTCGGGCATCGTCCTCGACGGGGAAGTAGCCGGGGTAGTCGGGGCCGAGCAAGCCCGTGTGGCCCGGAATCTCGGAGGCGATCACCGGCGTCCCCAGCGCGATGGCCTCGGAGACGACATTGGGGCCGCCCTCGAGGATCGAGGTCGACGTCAGTAGGTCGGCGCCGGCGATCGCGTCGAGCGCCTCGTCTCGGGGCACCTCGCCGTGCCAGTCGTACCGGGGATTGGTATCGGTCTCTTCACGGGCTCGCTGCTCCCAATCGTCAGAGAGGGCGCGCCCGACGTGAGTCACGTGGATGCCGGAGTCATCGTCGAGGTGGCGGACGGCTTGGGCGGTCCGGAGGGGATCTTTGACGTCCCGCAGGTGGGCCGCAAAGCAGACGTTGAAAGCGCCCTCTTCGAGACAGTCGGAGTCGGGATCGGGGGCGGGAGCGTCCGGATCGTCGAGGGGGTCGACCGCCTCGAGCGCGCCGATCGACTGGGGTACGACGCGGGCCCTGGCGCGATCCGACTCATCCAGCTCGTCGAGCGCCTCGTCTTGAAGGGCGACGAGCGCATCGGCCCGGTCGATGTTGGTGTCGACCTCCGCGTGATCGTCACGGTACTTGTAGAGATCGGTCCCGGTGAGCGCCACGACGGCGGGACGGTCGGGGTGGCGATCGAGAAAGGTCTCGATGGCCTCGTCGCTCCGCCAGGCATGGAGCGCCACCAGCAGATCGACGTCGTCGGTCTCGAGTGCGGTATCGTTGTAGACGACGTCGACGTCGTGGCCGAGGTCGGCGAGCAGACTTCCCCACCGGGCCGAGGTCGTCTCGTTGCCGGCGTTGTCGGTGGGGGGACGGGGCGTGACGAGTAGAATGTGCATATGACCTGTGAACAATCGAGTTCGGTAAGAGTCCGTTTCAAAGCGTCGATATCGGACTTGGAGCGCCGGCGGCCCGCCGGCTTGGGCCGAAGAGCAATCCGTTTCGAAACCAACTCTAAATACGGATGGAGGGACGCTCACTTACTCACCGGCGCGGCGCATCTCGTCGTCGGAGTCGATCGCGCTCCGGTCGAAGTCGAGCGAATCGTCGTCGCGCTGCCGGTCGAGCGACTCGATGTCGCGATCCGGAAGCTCGCCGCTCCGCACCTCGATGGGCTGGATGTCGTCGGAGAGCGGCTCGATGCGGCCCACCACGCACGCCTCGTCGTAGCCGGCCTCTCGGAGTTCCTGGAGACACGCGTCGACGTTCTCCCCGGGCACGCCGGCCAGCAGACCGCCCGCCGTCTGCGGGTCGAACAGCAGCGGATAGCGGTCGTGGTCGACCACGTCCTCCTGGTTGCGAACGGCCTTCCGAAGTCGAACGTTGTCGGGCTGGAGGGAGCTGAAGATGCCCGCCTCGATCGTATCCATCGCGCCCGTCAGAATGGGAAGAGACTCGAGATCGACGACGGCGTCGACCTTCGAGGGTCGCGTCATCTCGACCAGGTGACCGAGCAGGCCGAAACCCGTGACGTCGGTACAGGCTTGGGCGCCGTGTTTGGCGACGATCGAGGCCGCTCGGTCGTTGAGCTGGGCCATCGAATCGAGCGCCTCGTGAATCCACCGTCCCTTGGCCTTGTGGCGCATGTCGGCCGCAAAGAGCGTCCCCGTGCCGACGGGCTTGGTCAGGACCAGATGGTCCCCCGGGTGGAGTCCGCCCTTGCGGAGGAGTTCGTCGGGCGGGCCGGTGGCGTTGACCTCCAGTCCGAAGGCCAGCTCCGCCCCCTCGGCCGAGTGACCGCCGACGAGTGCGGTGTTCGTCTCGTTGAGGACTTCGACCGCGCCGGACATCAACTGATAGAGTTGCTCGGCGACCTTTGGCTCTGATGCATAGGGCACGGTACAGAGGGCCAGCGCCGACTGGGGCGCGGCGTTCATCGCGAAGACGTCGCCCAGGGCGTGGTTGGCCGCGATACGCCCCAGAAGATAGGGGTCGTCGACGAAGGCCCGGAAGAAGTCGACCGTGTGGACGACCGACTCACCCTCGGGGACGTCGACGATCGCGGCGTCGTCGGGTTCGTTCAGTCCGACCCGAACGTCCTCGCGGTCGACGGGGTCGAGCCGCTCCAGCACGCGATCGAGCACGCTGCTACCGATCTTGGCGCCGCATCCGCCACAGCGCATCGCCACCTCGGAGAGTTCTTGGAGCGATTCGTTCTGGCGCACCTCGTAGTCGGGTTCCTCGTCGCCCATCTCCGGCAGATCGTGCCATTTCTCCATCCAGCGCTGGTCGATCCAGTCCTTGAGGTTCCAGACCCAGTCGCCCTCGAACGACCAGAAGTTGCGGGTGGCGACGGCGTGACGATCGCCCGTGCTGATGATCTGCAGGAAGTTCGTCTGAGGCGTGTAGCTTCGGAGGGTGCTGCCCGAGATCGTGCGGCGGAGATTGTTCTCGAGTGGTTTGCCCTGGCGGACGGCAAAAACCCCGGATTTCGGCCGGTCGTAGTGGGTCATCGAGGCGATATCGCCGGCCGCGAAGACGTCGTCGTGCGAGGTCGATCGCAGGTAGTCGTCGACCTCGATAAAGCCCTTGTCGTCGGTAGCCAGTCCGGACTCCTCGATCCAGTCGGGCGCCGAGGCGTTGGTGACCCAGAAGACCTCGTCGTAGGCGAAGGTGTCACCGCCGTCGGCGTGGAGGACGTCCGGTTCGACTTCGACGATCGGCGTATTCGTGTGGATGTCGACGTCGCGCTCGCCGAGGACGCGGCGAAACCGGCGCTGCACCCCGCCCGGTTGATTAGGGAGGATGGTGTCGTCGGCCGAAAAGAGGTGAAATTGGATGTTGTCCGGCGAGCGATCCGTCGCCTCTAGGTCTTGGTGGAGGCGGTGCTGGGTCGCCAGCGTCAGCTCGGTCCCGCCGGCGCCTGCTCCGACGACGGCGATGTCGGTCGTCTCCGACGCCTTCCGCTCCAGGATGCGCCTCCGGATGTGTTCCCATTCGTCGAGAAGTGCGTCGATCGGTTTGACTGGCGTGGCATACTCGTCCGCCCCGGGGAAGCCCTCGGTGCGCGGCGTCGATCCGATGTTCACCGACAGCAAATCGTAGTCGATCGGAGGGCGATCGCGACAGTGGACGCGTCCCTCCTCGAGATCGAATCCGATAGCCTCGGTGTGGTAGAGGCGAGCATCCGCGAAACGAGCGAGCCGACGGAGGTCGACATGCGCCTCGTCGAAGTCGTAGTGCCCGGCGATCAGCCCCGGAAGCATGCCCGAGTAGGACATGTCGAGATCCCGGGTGACCAGCGTCAACTGCACCCCCGGAATCGGATCCATGCCGAACATCTTGAGCACAGCCAGGTGGCTGTGCCCGCCTCCGACGAGGACGAGATCGTGCGTGATGGGTGCCTCTGAATCGTCCACGGTCTATCTCTCGGTTGAGTATGCAAGGTGGGGCGCCGGCCGCTGGGGCCGACGCACGATATCCGGTGACTGCGAGATGGATATGGAATCGGGCCACCGAGACAGGAGAGACTCTCCTCTCGAGCAGGTGTCGAACGCATGAGCTCGAGCGATCATTCCCGATGAGAGTGTCCGTCCAGCGGCCCGTGGTCGAGCGCCAAGCCAGAACTTCAGCTCAGCTCGATTCCGAGGCGGAGACTTCCTCATAGGAAAAGTTCGTCTCGACCGCCTCGTAAACCGCGTCGTTGACCTCGACACGCGGATAAATGAAGTAGTTCAGAGGTCGACTGTCGTGATCCTCGCCGAGCTGGAGGTCGCGCCCGGTGGTGAAGCGGATGCGGTTGGCGGGTTGCGTCCCGAAGTACATGTCCTTCAACTCGGGATTCTTGTCCGCCTCCGAAGCGTCGATGGGTGTCCAGCCCACGTCGGGCAGGTAGAACTGGAGCCAGCAGTGGTAGCCTCCGATCTCGCCCTTTTCGCGGTCGGTCGGGATGGGAAATCCGATCTCGAAACGCGACGGAATGTCTTCGTGGCGCGACAGCGACGTGAAGAGGGCATGGTAGTCGGTGCAGTTGCCGTACTCTTCGTTACACGCCCAGTAGGTGTTGCCCTCGCCCCACCCCTCCCCGACTTTTTTGTACTCCATCTTGTCGATGACAAAGTCGTAGATCTGGCGTGCCTTCGCGAGGGGGGTCTCTCGTTTGTCGAGCTCGGCGTCTTGGGCGACCTGTTCGACGAGATCGTCTGAGACTGGCACGCGCTTGTCGGCCTTCAGAAACTCTTTGTACTGTTCACGCTCGCCCTCTTCGTACTGAGGCGCATCTTTCTCGTTGAGCTTCGAGCGCCGGAAGACCTCACGTTCGATGCGGTGAGTAATGGTGACGGTCATCGGCTCGTCCTCGGGAAGCTCGTCGAGCGAGGTATACCAGTACATGTTTCCTTGACTCTCCCCTTTCCGGATATCGCCTTCGACGGGGGAGTCGATGGTACGCTCGAGGACGGTCTGATGCGGGGTATCCGGGGCGAGCGGAATGAAGACGTCGACCTCGCCGGAGACTTCGCCGGGTTCGATTGTGGTTTCGTAGGTAAACTCAAAGGTTCGTGCATCCGTACCGCCCGGGATGGAGACCGACGACTCTTCGGGCTCCTCGGTGTCGGCCGAGTCGCTGGCTTCCTCGGATTCATTCTCCGACGTCGCCGCTCGCGCATCGGGCGTCGCCAGTACGCCAAGTCCGCCGATCAGACAGACGAGACCGGCGAGTCGCAGAGATGTCGTATGAAAAAAGTTTTTCATGATGATGACCTCAAATGGATGAAGAGGGTAGAGGGCTCTATCGAAAGAATGGAACGATGGCTCGAAATGAGCCGTGCTCCAATGTTGGGATGTTTCCGGAGTCGGTTCAAGCAACTGTGAATGCTGGAGCGCTCTCTGACTCGAAGCGGCCAGGCCCGTTTCGTTGCACGGCAGGCCGTCGCAAACACATGAGATTGGTGCACGCCCACGTGTGGGATGCGTGTGCCGGAGGCCACTGAACGCCACCGACCTCGGAGGCCGTCGAGGCCTACGCTCGCTCATCATGGCATGACGACCCATCGTGGTGGCGCGCCCCTCGAGCGCGAACCCACCTCCTCGAGCGAGGTTACTCGAGCAGATCCTCGGTTTTCGGGTGCTGAATCATGGCGCCGATGTCCTGATTCCAAGCGTCGACGAAGGTGCCAAACGCGCTTCGTTCGTAGATGTTGGGCCACCACGCCTCGATCGCCAGATCCCCATCTTCGTCGATGTAGAAGCGAGCGACGATGGCCTTGGTGTGGAGGTCGTTGACGAAAGACTCGAGCTCGGCGTTCGTCGCCACATCGTCAGTGGGGACGAAGCTTCGAAAAAAGATGCCGCCGACCTGCTCGTTGAAGACGAAATGCCAGCGTTTGTCGTGCGTGGCCCCGTAGACCCCTTCGGCCTCCGGTTTTTCTTTGACTCGGTATCCAAGAAATTCGAGGTGGTCTTTGACGTCGTCCAACACTGCAGTCATGACTCGTGCCTCCGTGACGTGATGAGATGGGCGCTCGGGGTGTGGTGATATAAAGATCGTAAGGGGGGTTTGTGCAGTACAGAAGGGGCTAACAGATCCAATGTCCCCTGACAACCCACGCCCCCGGACCCATCAGGGCGATCGCACAAGGATGGAATGATCACGGATATGAGCCGGCTGGAAGCCGGCGCTCCGGAGCCAAGCCTCCCGAATCGATTCGATATGGGTTCGGAGCGCCAGCATCCCTGCTGGCATATGGCTTCAGCGCCCCCCTGGCGAACGAATTGAGGTGACCTGACGGACGGTCGAACCAGTAAATGTGTTGCTTATACCTCTAATGCGATCGCCCTGCCGAACCCATACACCAGTTGCTCTCGTCGATTGTCGATCGTTCAGGCCCCTCGATCGAGGGGAAGGGATGCCGCTGATCGACCGGCACGAACGTGCTATCTCCGGCCTCTTGAGTGGAGCGTTCGGAGCTGAAAGGCGAGGCCGGAGAGGCGAACGAGCCGGCTCACTGGACCTCAGTCGTCGCCGAGCCGATAGACGTCGTCCATCGGCTCGTCGCGACGGGGATTGTTGACCAGCGAATCGAGGTCGAAGTCATCGTACGACTCCGGCTCGTCCCGGCCAACCAGACGGGCACTCGCCTCGGGGACCGGTAGATTGGGAAAGTCGAGTCCGGCTCGAGCGCCGAAATGCGCCAAAGCATGGCCGTGCCCCCAGCAGAGCGAGTCGTCCAGATGTTCCGGGGACTCGATGACGACCCCTTCGCCTTCGTCGAGCTGGGCATCGGATTCGCGAAACTCGCGGCCGGGGGAGGCGGCGAAGACGAAGGTGCGCGCCCAGAACGATTCGCTGTTCTGGCGCAGTTCCGGAAGTTCGAAATCGAAGGTCACCAGGAAGGCGATCCGCTTCTGGATCGCTTCATAGAGAGCGTCGGACGCGAGTTCTTCGTCGAGTTCGCGCCGAACCGTCTCTCGGGGAGACTGATCGTCGGCCGTCGACCAGGTGCCGCCGACGAGCGCGAGGCGATCTACGTATACATCGATGGGATAGCCCTCGGTTTTGCGCTGGAGCAAAAGCTGGGACCCGGCGTTCAGAATGACGACGGCCCCGTAGTACTGAATCTGGTCGGGCGTTTCGATGACGTCGCTGACTTCGTCTGTCTCCGACATGTAACCTCTCCTTCGAGTTGATATGTGACAGTCGTTCGACGCACATGCGTCATCGCCGCGAGACGCATTCGACGCTGGCGAAGATGGCGGGAGAAGGAGCGCTCACCGACATCGTCTCAGAAAACGCATGTTTAGCACCGCTCTCACCACGCATGATGAGGTTTGAGTCGCGTCTCGAAGGCCGGCATGGTCCGACCTTGGATGTCGTATCGAGGGTTCCGGCGACCGTCAACGTCGAGCCGAGAGATCGAGGGGGGTGAGAGCAGGTGACGACATCGATCACCTCTTGTCACGACAACTGAGGATCGACGCTCGTGCCCTCGAAAATCGTCCGGAGCGTCTGATCGATGCATTCGAACGATACCTCGACCTCGAAAGTCGCGACTCGCCCAGTCGCGCTCGGAGACTGACGACGCTGGACAACGATCGGTGGACTGTAAAGGACTCGTTCCTGCGAGACGTCCCGCCAAACACGCCCCTCGACGTGGGTTGCGCCAGAACGTCCGAGGAGTCGTGGTGTATCGGGGCAGAGCGATCGCATGAGAGGCACAGGCCCCCCTTCGCGGTTCCATTTCCCTCGGGCCGCCTCGCTTCTTCCGATGAAGAGTCGCTGCGGCGTGACGGCGAGAGGACGCATGTCTTGGACATGACTGCGCGTGATCCGGACGTGGGCTCCCGGCCGGCTTGTGTCTGCGTGGAATGCATCCTGATGTGATCGCCCTGGTGCCAGCTGGGGGGAGCTACCGACGAATGTCATGTCGATCGAGTCGCTCCGGAAGGAGCCGAGGAGGAGGGGATGGACTTGGGGCCAAACCCCCTGTCTCGGAGGAAGGCGACGAGAATCGAGTGAGTCTCTTCTCTTTCCCATCGGAGCATTGAAGCATGGCGAGCGTCCAGATCGAGACCGCGCGTCAACACGTCAGCAACGAGTTCTACACTCTCCGACAACTCTCATTGCAGTACGATCGGTCCTCTGGAGTGCCGGCTCCCAGACGGCCTGGTCTGGAAAGCACAAGGAGCTGACGTCAGATCCAAAGACAACTCGATACATGCGCGCTCAACCTGCCCTATTTAATGATCGTATCACAGTTAAAAATTACTTTCAGTCACCCTCTCGAACGTGTACCTTGAAGAGTGTCAAAGATGGCGCCCGGGTTTTTAACCCGGGCGGTGTCCAGGAGTTGGTGTGGACACCATCTCCCGATCGTCGGCGCATCAATGGAACTCCCAGAGAGGACATCGACCATGCTGTTTTCCCAGCAAGATCGTGTGTACGGCTCGACGCTGATGCAGATTGTCGAACACGAGTATTTCGAGGATCTGAGTCGAGTGGACGACCAGTATGCTCACTACAAGGTCAACGAGCAGGCGTACGTCGCCATCGAGTACGACTCCGGTGAATACTCGTGGACCTTCGAGTTTGACCCCGAGCGCCTCGAGATGCTTCGGGCCGACCGGGCCCGGGCCCGCGTCGGAGGCGAGGTCTTTCTCTGCCTGATCTGCGGCCGCGACGGCGTGTGCCTGCTGAAGCCCTCCGAGTGGGACGCGCTGCTCGATTTCGACGATGAGCTGGACGACGCCCAGCAGATCACCATCGAGCGCCCCTTTCGCCACCAGATGGAGGTGACGGGGACCCACGGTGAACTCGACCACAGGATCGCCGGCAATCGCTTCCCGAAAGCGCTCTTCGAGGCCGATCCCGAACACGAACAAGACGACGAGCCGATTCGCCTTCAGCCGACGGCCCATGTCTCTCCGGCGCGATG